>DATLAK010000106.1 GCA_035527535.1 Armatimonadota bacterium | reverse complement strand
TCCTGTTCGCGGCCATCGCCTATTGGGCCTACCTGCTGGGCGTGCGCATTGACACCGTCAAGCCCCCCTTCGTCCACACCTACGCCCAACTCGGCCTGTGGTCGGCGCCGGTGACAGTGGGGTGGCTGCTGGGGGTGATGTGGGCGATCGCCCTCAGCCGCCGGCTGCCGGGCTACACCCCCGGCCTGGTGGCGATCATCGCCCTCACCTTCGCCGCCGCGGCGGCGCTGGCGCCAGGCAGCCCGGCGGGGCTGACCGCCACCATCACCTTCGCGCTGGCGGGGGCGGCGCTTGGCTACCTGGGGTACGAGTTCCCGCCGCCGCGCATGACGCTGGGCAGCAGCGGGCATTACACCCTGGGCTTCGCGCTGGCGGCGGTGAGCGTCATCGGCGCCCTCAAGAACACCGCCTTTCTGGTGGTGGGGCTGCCGCTGCTGGTGCTGGCGGTGCCCATCCTCAACACCACCTACGCCGCCATCTACGCCTCGCGCCAGGGGCGGGCGGCGCTGACGGTAGCGCCGCGCTCCGAATACCTGCACCAGCTCATGCTGCGCGAGGGGGTGGGCCTGCGGCACGTGGTGCTTCTGTTCTACGCGATGACCGCCTACTTCTGCGTGGTGGGGCTGCTGCTGGTGGTCATCATCGAGGTCTCGTTCCTGTTCAAGCTGGCGCTGCTGGCGATCCTCGCCGCGCTGGGCGCCGTGGGCTTCTACCTGGCGGCGCGCATCGTGTCGCACCCCGACACCGCCGGGCAGACGGTGGTGGAGCTGCTGGGCGTGCCGGTGCACCGCACCGACCTCGCGGGCGCCCTGCACCGCGTGACCGAGTTCGTGGAGCAGGGCGCGCCCCACCACGTGGTGACGCCGGACTCCTCCGCCCTAGTGCGCGCGCAGCGCGACCCCGAGCTGATGGAGATTCTGCGCTCCGCCGACCTGGTGACCGCCGACGGCGCCGGCGTGGTGTGGCTGGCGAAGGTGCTGGGGCTGCCGCTGTGGGAGCGGGTGTCGGGCGTGGACCTGATGGACCACATCTGCGAACTGGCGGCCGAGCGCGGCTATTCCATCTATCTGCTGGGCGCCGCTCCGGGGGTGGCGGCGCAGGCGGCGCGCAACCTCGAGCAGCGCTACCCCGGCCTCAGCGTCGTCGGCACCGCGCACGGTTACTTCGAGGAGGTGCTGGAGCCGCAGGTGGTGCAGCGCGTCGCCGATGCCAAGCCCGACATCCTGTTCGTCGCCCTGGGTGTGCCCAGGCAGGAGAAGTGGATCCGGCGTCATCTCGATGAGCTATCGGTGGCGGTGGCGATCGGAGTGGGGGGAAGCTTCGACGTCATCTCGGGGCGGCTCAAGCGGGCGCCGGTGTTCATGCAGCGGCTGGGGCTGGAATGGTTGTGGCGCGCCCTGCGCGAGCCGTCGCGCGTGCCGAGACTGGCGGCCTTGCCGAAATTCGTGTGGATGGCCGCCGCGGACGGCCTGCGGCGTCGCCGCTCTCGCGGCGCGCGCTCGGTCCCGCCCAACCGTCCTGCCCGCCCACAGCGGTGAGCGGCCGGAGAAAGGGAACCGATCGTGACCACTGCGAGACCCGGGCGACCGCCGCGGGTATGTCCGCGCTGCGCTCGCACCTACGACGACCCGAGTGCGATCGTCTGCCGGGAGTGCCACGTCGCACTGGTGCCCGGCGGCCTGGGGCCGCCCACGGGCAACCACAGCGAGTTGAAGGTGCGGGTGGCGCCCGTCATCGCCGAGGCCCTGGCTTCGGCTCATGCAGGCGAAGACTTCGACGAGGCCCTGTTGCGGGCGCTGAAGGCGCGCTACCCGGACCACGCCGCGGCCCTGCTGTCCGCATTCAGCAGAATCATCGAGCTCGATGCGCGGCACGCAAGCGAGGACAAACAGCAGACCCTCCGGCGGCTCGCGCAGTCGGAGCCGGGGCCGGAGATCGTGCTGCGGACCTCGGGGGGCGCGCGGCCCACAACGGTGACGGAAACCAGGCGCATACGCATCGGCGACCAGGAATACGGCTCGCTCGAGGAAGTTCCGCCCCATCTTCGGCGGATGATCGAGAAGGGAATGCGGCGCGAACGCACGCGCCCCAAGGCGGGATGCGCCGGGTCGCTGGTCGCAGGGTGGCTGATCGCGCTCCTGCGTCTGACTGGGAAGTGACGACTGCCGTCGCCGCTGCGGCCCCGACTCGTCGGGACGGGTGAGGGTACGTCGGGTCGAGCCGCACCCCGCAGCCGTGTCACCCTCACCCAACCTCCCCTCTTCGACAGGCACCTAGCCCGCATTATTCACACCCGGTGACCAGGCGGTGGTTTTCGGTCTGTTTTCGCTTGCCTTGGGTTGAATTGGCGGGTCGCGATGGGGAATGGCCTCCCCGGACGGTTTCTCGCCGCCCGGATCGTCGGTCGCTGCCT
>DATLAK010000105.1 GCA_035527535.1 Armatimonadota bacterium | reverse complement strand
AGCGCGAGCCGGTGCCGGCCGGAGCCCAGTCGGCGGCGGCGGCCAAATTGCGGGAGCGCACCCCCTCCAGCCTGCGCGTGGGGCCGGTGCGCCGCGCGGGACCCGGGCAAATCATCAAGGGCACCAGGATCGCCTAAGGGGGCATAATCGCTTTGCAGTTAAGGGGACATATTGCCTGTGCATCAACAGAGCAACACGCGGGGCGGGGCGGATGTGCCACCTCCGTGCGCACTCTCACCGCTCCCCACTTCCATCGGTGGAACCCGGGCCTTGCGCCAGCCAGGCGCCGCAGATTGATCCCCGGTGCAGGAGATGGGTGGTGACAAGCTGGAAAGGAGAAGGGTGTCTTCGGCGACGCAAGACGGCTTGCGCTCAGACGCAGTGAAGGAGGGAATGGTGGAATACGGTTTTGGGCTCATCGGCTGCGGCAACATCGCGCCCGTGCACGCGGAGGCGATCACGCGCCTGGAAAACGCGCGGCTGGTCGCAGTGTGCGACATCGTGGAGGAGAAGGCGCGCGCCTTCGGCGAGAAGTACGGCGCCGAGTGGCGCACAGACTACCACGAGCTGCTCGCACACCATGACCTCCAAGTCGTGAACATCGTCACCTGGAGCGGCAATCATGCCGACATCGGCATTGATGCCGCGTTGGCGGGGAAGCACGTCATCGTCACCAAGCCGATTGACATCGCCCTCGACAAGATAGATAAGCTGATCGTCACCTGCCGCCGCCAGGGGGTCAAGCTCGGCGCCACTCACCAGTTCCGCAGCTACGGCTCCTTCGCGGGCCTCAAGCGCGCCATTGACGAGGGGCGGCTGGGGCGCATCTACTTCGGCAACGCCTTCGTGCCCTGGTGGCGCGGCCAGAGCTACTACGACAGCGCCGACTGGCGCGGCACCTGGCGCTGGGACGGCGGCGGCGCCCTCATGAATCAGAGCGTGCACTACGTGGACCTCATCCAGTGGCTGGTGGGACCGGTGGCCCAAGTGCACGCGTACACGGACACACTGGCCCACGACATCGAGACCGAGGACGCGGCGGTGGCGGCGCTGCGCTTCCACAACGGCGCGCTCGGCCTCATCCTCGGCAGCACCTGCGTCTGCGGCGGCCTGCCGTCGCGGATCGAGGTCTTCGGCGAGAAAGGCAACGTCATCATCGTCGGCGAGACCAACGTCACCTGGGGTGTCGCCGGCGAGCAGGAGCCGGCGTCCGGCGCCGTGAGCGCCGGCTCGCCGGCGGATCCCATGGCGGGCCTGTCCGGCGCGGTGGAGGCGCACATGGAGCAGATCGGGGAGGTCCTGCGCGCCATCGAAGATGACCGCGACCCCGCCCTCAGCGGCGAGCAGGCGCGGGCCGCGGTGGCCGTCGTGCTTGCCATCTACGAGTCCGCGCGCAGCGGCCGCCCGGCGGCGCCGGGGTAAGTGGCTAGGGCTTTGCCCGCCACGGCGGCCTTTAGGCCTAGCCGCCAGCGACTTCGCCGCCGATCAACGCGGATAGACGCTAGTGTCAGACCTCACCCCGCGCGTCTTCCGCCTTGCTCGTACGCGATCACCGCCGCGCCCGGCGGACTGGCGATGCTGATGACCAAGCCCTGCTCCATCAGTTGGCGGCCTGTCAACCGCTGCGGCTGGTTGGCATCCACGTCGCTCACGAGATATTGCGCATCAGCGTCGAGGCCGCGCAGCAGTTCCTGTTCCACCTGGGCCAACTGGGCGGGGGTGAGCTTGGGCTTGCGCCCGGCGCCACCGGCGGCCTGCAATCCAGCCTTGCCCTCCCGCTCCCAGGCGCGGTGCCAACGGCTGACGGACTGGCGGCTCACCCCCAGCGCGCACCACTTCTGCCTGGGACTTGCCTTTCCCAAACAGCCGCGCCGCCTGCAGTCGGCGCTTCTCCAAAACCTCGAAATCTCGCTTGCGTCTGCACCGTGTTCCCATGCCCCAAAGGATACCATGATCCGCCTTAACCTGTCACTCTATTGCGCGAGGCTCAACCCATGCCCTCCACTTTTTGCAGCGTTATAGGGACATCACCCCAGTTCTCGCCGCCCTCTCCCTTCCAGGAGGGGGGTGCGCACCGCCCGCCGCCGCACCAAAGAAAGAAGGTCACACCCCGAGGCCCTCGTTTTCGGTCACCTTTTCAACTTCCTGCTGCGCGCGCTGGTGGCGGGCGCGGAAGACCTACTCGACGGGAGCGCCCTGCCCGCAGGCAGCGTACAGCCTCCCAATGAGCCTCTCCCCATGCCCGAGGACCAGCACGTTCCCCCGATCGCAGACATGAATGAGCGGCGCGGCTGCGGGTTGGGAGTGCCTGCCAGCGCTCCCACGTCGCGGACGGTAGGAGTCATACGACCGCGCGCAGAAGCGGACGGGGATGCACAACTGCGGCGAAGTGGTGGAAGCAAGGGCCGCGCCTGCCTGGCGGACCCGGATCGGCCTCGCGCTCATCCTGGCCGTTTACGTCGCGCTGGCGACAGTCCAATCCTTTGCCACTCGTCTTCAATGGGGGCCGGACGAGCCGGCGCACATCGTGTATGTGCAGTCGCTGGCGCAGGATGGTCGCCTCCCCGAGATGTGCCATAGGGAGCAGGACTGCGCATACGCGCCCGGTGCATCGCGCTCATTCGAGGCCCAGCACCCCCCTCTGTACTACGCGCTTGCCGCCGTAGTCTGGCGCGCGTTCGCGGGCCGGCCGGACGACAGCGTCTCGTACTGGGATCAGGGAAGTCGGCAGGTGCGACGCTTCTCGGTTCCTGGCGAGGTGCGGCCGGTGCGCCTGCTGTCGGTCCTGCTGGGCCTCGCGACGTTGGTTGGGTTGTGGGTTACCGCGCAGGTGGTGTTTCCCGGTAAGCCGGCGCTGTGGCTGAGCGCGGTTACGCTGACAGCGTTCACGCCCATGTTCACTTACATGAGCGGGGTGGTCAACAACGATGCTCTGCTGGGCGTTGCGTTCGCCGCGACGGCGTGGTGGTGGGCGCGGGCGCTCCGTTTTGGGGTGGGATGGCGAGACGTTTGGCTCCTCGGGATCCTGCTCGGCCTGGGGCTCAACGTGAAGCAGACCGCGCTCGGCCTGGCTCCCGCATCGGTAGTCGTGTTGGCGCTCGCGCCCGGGAGGGCGGGGCGATGGCAGCGCGCGGGCTGGACGGCGGCGGCGGTCGCGCTGGCGGCCGCCCTTGGTGGATGGTGGTTCGTGCGCAATGCGCTGATCTACGGGAGTCCTTTCGTCTACCCGTTTCACTATCCGTTGCTGGGGTTGCCGGAACCGCGGAGGCTGGCCCTGATGTGCGCCATGCCCGTGCGCGTCTTCCTGTTCACCTTTGTGCCGGTGGATGTGATCATAGCCCATGCCAACATGACCTTGGTAAGCGGCTTCTTCGTCGCTGTCTTGGTGCTGTCGGTCGTAGGTCTCGCGCTGGTTCTACGGCGGCGGCGCAGGTTCAGTATGCCCCGCTACCAAGCGCAGTTACTCATCCTGTGGCTGGCGACCGGCGTGGTAGTGCTGGCAGGCATATTGCGCAATCTGCTGCTCATCGACTGGCGAATGGGGACCAGCGGCGGGCGGCTGTTGATGGGCGTCCTGCCGCTTGCGGCGATGGCCTCTGCGCGCGGCATCAGCGCCCTGCTGGGCGATGGCCGACTGGCGCAGGTCGGGCTGCTCGTCATCTGCCTGCTCCTGCTCGCGGTCAATCTTCACTGTATCTTCGCCACCGCCGCCGGCTACCAGACTCTGAACCTGGCGCAACCTTGAGCGGCCACCTCGCCAGCGTGAACGCCGCCAACACCAGGGTGGCGATCACGACCGGGAACGCCCCCCGCACCGCAAACCCGGCCACGGGGCCGATGTAGGCGGGGGCGGGCGCGGCGGTGAAGGCGATCGCGGCGACCACTGCGCCGACGAGATACGGAAGACAGGTGATCCTCGTATCCCTATCCGGGCGCCCGCGCTACCGTCGTGTGACCGCCGGGCACGACTCATCGCGCCAGCGGCGCGCAGACAATATCGGCCAGGTCCGCGATATTGGGGGCGTCCTTGGCCGCAGCGACGGACCAGAAGAAGGCGTCGTCCCAGGTGTGCATGCCCTGCAACGCGCCGCGGGCGCATCACAGGCGCTTGATGTATATCATCACGTTGCGCGAGACGGCCCAACCCATGAGCAGGCCATAGCCGGCGCCCATGCCGATGCCCATCATCATGATCGCCGGCTCGATCCCGCCCATCCGCATCAACACGATGATCGCCAACGCCAGCCACACCCCGACGCCGACGCCGATGCCGGCGCCGGGGCTCCTGAACTGGCCGGTGGCGAGGCCGATCAGACCGCCCAGGATCGCGCCGGTGACGACGGAGCCGATGAGCAGCGTGAGGAAGCTGTCCACGCCGATCTTGCCGATCAGTCCGTAGGTCTTGCCCTCGATGTAGCGGTCGAAGAAGGCTATCGCCATCATAAAGAGAATGCCGTAGTTCATGCCGACCTTGAACCCCACTCTACGACAGTCGGCATTGGTGTGATCCTTGCTGCTCGGCTCGCGGCCCCGGGTCGCCGCCTCCGGTGCGCTGGACGGGGAGCGCGGCGGCGGCAGTCCTTGCACCGTCTGCCACGGGGCGCGCGGCGGCGCACCGGGCCCGTCGGGGGCGTCCGCTGGGGAAGCAGGTGACAGGGGAGCGCCCAGCGGGCGCAGCTCCACGTCCGACTGGGGTGCTCGCGATTGTGGTCCCCCGACCGACGTCTGCCAGGGGGCGGGTGGGGGCGCCACGGGCATGCGGGGCGGCGGCGCGGCCGGCATTCCCGGCGTGGTCGGCTGCTCCGCGGACGGCGGGGCCTCGGCGGCCGCACGCGGCGGCTGGCCCCGCTCGTAGGCGGCGCGGGCGCGGCTCAGCGCCTCCTTGGCCTTGTCGTAGGCCGGATCCACCTCTGCCGCCGCCTGGAAGGCGGCGATCGCCTGCTCCAGGTGCCCGGCGCGCTGGCACGCCAGGCCCAGATTGAAGTGGATGTGGGCGGTGTCGGGGCGGATGCTGCGGGCGTTCTCGAAGGTCGAGATCGCCTCCTCGTACTCGCCGCGCTGCATGTGCGCCGCGCCCAGCACCGAGTATGCGCGCTGGTCGCGCGGATCGGCAGCGACCGCCTGCTGCAAGAGTCGCACCGCTTCGTCGGTGCGGCCCTCGCGGAAGGCAGCTACGCCTCGGTCGCGAAGCGACTGCTCCGTTTCGGCCATCTGCCACTCTCCTGTATGCTGCGTCCCCCGTTGGTATCTTTTCGCCCCAGGAGGGGCCAGCCCCTCCTGGGGCGGGTGGAATTTCCGGCGTCGCAAGTGTGAACTTTGTCGGCGATGACGCCAAGGCACCCTTCGGCGAAGGCCCCCTGTGCGCCGCGAGGTGCCAAGCAGTGCAGGACGATGGCGGCGACACCGCGAACAATCGTCCTCGAGGGCGGGGGCGCAAACCGGCCTCAGCAACCCCTGGGAAGGATGGGCACATGTCGGATATCGCTGGACTGTCACACGCCATCGCCGTCGAGGGCTGGCGCGGCCCGGGTCACGGCGACGCGCCCTCGGACGCGCGCCTGGCGGCGCTGATCGGAGCCGGCACCGAGCTGTGGCTTGACACCGGCAACCTCGACGACGCCCGCCGGCTGTGGCGGCGCGAGTTCTCGGGGCTGACGACCAACAACACCCTGGTCAACCAGGTGGTGCAAACCGGGACCCTGGACGACGTCATCCGCACCGCGGCCGATCGCTTGCGCGCCAGCGCGGCGCGACCGACGACGCAGGAGTTGGTGCTGGAGATCGGGTTCATCGTCAACTGCCGACTCGCGCTGCGGTTGGTGGAGGCCTTCGGCGTCCGCGTGAGCGTGGAGCTGCACCCGGCGATGGCGCATGGTATTGACGACAGCGTGCGGTTCGGGCGGCGCTACCACGCGGTGTGTTCGAGCCACTTCCGGATCAAGGTGCCGCTGACACCGGCGGGATACTGCATCGCCGCGCGGCTGGAGAGCGAGGGGGTGAAGGTGAACTTCACGCTTGGCTTCTCGGCGCGCCAGAACTACCTCGCGGCGCTGGTGTCGCGGCCGCATTTCGTCAATGTCTTCCTGGGGCGGCTAAACGCGGTGGTGGCGGACAACCGCCTGGGCGACGGTCGCAACGTCGGCGAGAAGGCGACGCTGGCGACCGCGCGCGCGATCCGGGAGCTGCGCGCGCGCCACCCCGAGGTGCCGACCCGCCTGATCGCCGCCAGCATGCGCGCGCCGTCGCAGGTGAGCGATCTGGCGGGGGTGGACGTGCACACTATTCCGCCCAAGGTCGCGCAGGACTTCCTGGCCGGCGCCACCGCGGCCGCCGACATCCGCTCCCAGGTCGAGCGCGACCCCGAAGTGCAGTCGAGCGATGCGAGCGGCGCCGACGGCCTGCTGCGCCCGCTGTGGGAGGTGGACGACCGCACGCGCGCAATCGCCGCCGACCTGCTGCGGGCGAACCCGCTGACGCTCACCGACGACGACTTCATCCGCGCCGCGCAGGATCACGGCGTCGGCCTTTTCCACGGCTTCACCGCGGAGGAGGAGGCCGAGATCGCGGCCCACGGCAAGATCCCGGACCTCGCGCGCTGGAGCGCCGAGGTGCCGCTGGACGAGCTCATGAACCAAGCCGGGCTGCAATCCTTCGCCGCCGACCAGCGCCAGCTCGACGACCGCATCCGGGCGCTGATCAGCTGACGAAACAAGGGTTAACCACAGATTTCGCAGATTTCGCAGATATCAGGCAGCTGCGGAGGCCGGCTGCCTCAGCCGGCATTGCCGCGATGGCGGCCAGGGTGGCTGCGTTCCAACCCTGCGCGCGTCCCGGTTAGCCGCGGCGGCGGAACACCGAGAAGATGTGCGGGACCCCGTAGCTGAGGGCGACGTGTTGCCGCTCCGTGGCAAACCCCGATTGCTCGAAGACCTCGCGCAGTGTCTCCGGGTCGAACTGCGCTTCCTCCTCGCAGAAGGAGTCAAGGACGGCCCCCGCCGGCAAGTCCCGGGGCGACAGGTCCGTCGCTATGCGTCCCGCCGTGCACAGTTCCGGGTCAGCGAGGAGCTGTTGCGCGAAATCGCTGGCCGGGTCGAGCACATGGCGCTCGTACCATATCCGATAGGGATCGGTTAAATAGCGGACGACCTGCAGCGCCAGGCCGCGACGATCGCAGCGGAGCCAAGTTTCGCCTCGCGGTTTGCCTGCACTCAACCGGTGTCGGAAGTCTTGCCCGATGCTGGCGACCACCGCCCCGGCTGCGGCGACGCGGGCCAGCTCGCGCACGACGGGAGCAGGATCGGGGACGCTCCCGAGCGTACCGCAGACTGCGAAACCGTCGAAGGCGTTGTCGGCGAAGGGCAGGGCCTCAGCCATGCCGCGCACCAGCGTGGCGTTGCGAACCCCGAGCGCAGCGATGGTCGCTCGCGCGAGGGCGAGCATCGCGGGAGCCGCATCCAGGCCGCACGGACTGGTCACACAGTGGGCCAGAACCACCAGCGGGAAGCCGGGCCCGCATCCGACATCGAGCACGGCGTTGCGCCCGCGCAGAACCGACCGAAAGAAGGCCGCCTCGTTTTGCCCGTCGGAGGACAAAGCAAGCTCGCCCGCCGCGTTCACAAGCGCACCGTACTCGCCGGTCGCAGCCATGCGGTCGTAGCCGACCCAGGGCGGGACCTGTCTCATCGCCCATGCTCCTGCCATGAATGATCGCGCCGCCGCGGGCCGCCGGTCACGGCTTGAACACGGCCCACAAGTAGCCGATCATCGCCGCCAGCGATAAGAGGCCGATGAGGGCCCCGGCTGCTCCCGCGAGCCGCGCCTCGTTCCTGATCACGCCCTTCACGCTGATGGCGCAAGCGTACGCTGCCAGTCCTACCAGGACGGCGACGAGGGAGGGTCAGCAGAATCCGCTGCCGCGAACGAGAACGACGCCTCCGAGGGACGCCAGCGCGAGATAGAGGCCTTGCTTGCCCGGTGGGAGGGCGACTTTGTCGTCCATGCGCTGCCCCTTTCGCCCAGGCTCCGGCACGAAGGCCGCGAGTGGGCGCGCGTGAGGGCAAGGCATGCCTTGCCCCTACAAGCTCCATATACGCCGCGCAAGCGACCGGCGCCTGCCGGAGCCAGCGCCCGGCTTCCTCGCGCGCCTGTAATCCACAGTCGCCACAAGTATGATAGGAGAACAATCGGATGCCCTGGAAACAGACGCAGAGGCGGCAGCCGAGGACGGCTGCCCTACCCATGAGGCGACACCCGGTAGGCCAGGCGTCTCGCCTGGCTGCGCCGATGCGGGCAGTTGCGCTCAGTCGGCGGCAGCCGAGGACGGCTGCCCGACCCGACCGCGGTTGAAGGGAGAGACGTGATGGCGGAATCGAGGCCGGCCCTGCCGCGGACCAACGAGCTGGGCTATTACGAGATGCGATTCGAGTCGGTGGGGGCGTTCGGGGCCAACCTGGCGGGGCAGATGCTGGCCAAGGCGCTGGTGCTGCGGCAGGGGTTCAACGGCGCCAACTTCTCGTCCTATGGAGCCGAAAAGAAGGGCTCCCCGGTCAAGGCGTACGTGCGGGTGTGCCTGCCCGACTGCGAGGTGCGCACCAACAGCCCGGTGGAGGAGCCGCACCTGCTGGCGCTGTTCCACGACGGGCTGTTCGCGCTGCCGGGCCTGCTGCACGGGGTGAACGAGGACACGGTGATCATCGCCAGCACCGCGCGCGACCCGGCGCTGATGCGGCAACTGCTGCGCGCCCCGGTGCGGCGGCTGGGGGTGGTGGACGCGCTGCGCATCGCCAACGAAGAGAAAACCCGCGTCAACACCGCCATGCTGGGGGCTATCACCAAGGCCGCGGGGTTCATAGAAGCGCAGGCGGTGCGCGACACCATCGCCGAGACTTTCACCGACCGCTACCCCAAGCTGGTGGAGCCCAACCTGCGCACCTTCGACCGCGGCCACGACGAGCTGGTGCTGGTGGAGTTCGATGATGCCAGCGGGTTCGCCGCGCCGTCGCGCGAGCGCCCGCAGCCGGACCTGGGCTACGAGAACGCGCCGCTGGGCGGGGCCATCGTCAACGGCGGCAACACGGTGCGGCGCAACTTGGGGGCGTCGCGCCAGGGCTACATCCCCCGGTATCACCGCGACAAGTGCATTGACTGCGGGCGCTGCGACATGACCTGCCCCGACTACGTTTTCATCTTCCACCGCGGCGAGGACAAGCGCGGGCGCCCGGCGATGGTGATGAAGGGGCCCGACTACCGCTACTGCAAGGGCTGCATGAAGTGTGTAGATATCTGCCCGGTGGAGGCGCTGACGCAAATGGCGGACGTGCCGGAGCTGGTGTGCGCGAGCGAGATCGAACTCGTCGGCCCGCCCGAGCACCTGGCATCGCTGGTGCGCGAGCAGGTGGGCCTGCCCGCCGAGGGCGACCAGGATACCCACTACCGCCGCATCGGCTAGTCGCAGCACGCGATGGAACCGCGCAGAGCGCGCAGTGAAATCAGCGAGGAGTGCGGGGTGAGAGAGGAGATACAGGGCATCGTCTCGGCGGCGCTGTGGGAGACCGGCGCGCTCAAGGTGTCGTCCCACGATCCCTTCATACTCGCTTCGGGCAACCGGAGCCCAGTCTACGTGGACTGCCGTGTTCTCATATCCTATCCGTGGGCCAGGGGCATTGTGACTGCGTGCGCCCATTGGCTCTACCATGCCGAACACATGGACGCCGACTTCATCGCAGGCGGGGAGACGGCCGGCATCCCCTTCGCGGCGTGGCTGGCTGAGCGAGTAGGCAAGCCGTTCGCCTACGTGCGCAAGGAGCCAAAGGGCCACGGCATCAGCGGTCAGGTCGTGGGCTGTGTGCCGCCCGGCAGCAGGGTGCTCCTCTACGAGGACCTCATCACCGATGGCGGGAGCAAGCTGGCGTTCGTGAAGGGGCTGCGGCAGGCGGGAGCCGAGGTCGCGGACTGTCTGGTCATGTTCGACCGCCAGCAGGGCGGAGCAAGCGCGCTGCAGCAGTCGGGGGTCAGGCTGCACCGACTGACTGATCTGCGGAGCTGCCTCGAGCTGGGCGCGGCGACCGGGCGCATGTCTCCTGCCGACGACCATTCCGTGCAGGCGTATCTGGCGGACGCGGCGGCGTGGCATGACCAGCGGGGATACGAGTACCATGAGCCACGTCGCTGATCTGCGTGCAACGAAGCCGCTGAAGCGTGACCGCTGCTGCTCGGCGGGTCGGGAGCAGGGATGTCAGTAGGCTCGACTGCGATGGAGGATGCGGAGAATCGTCACGATTCCCTCCGCGTCGTCAACGTCGTAAAGAATGCGCCAGTCGCCGACGCGCAGGCGCCAGGTGCGCGGTTCACGATCGCGAAGCAACCGGGAACCATGCGGACGCGGATTCTCGCGGAGGCCGCGCAGCGCGGCCAGAACACGCTCTGCCATATCCGGAGCGAGGTGATCGGCATCGCGGTCTGCCGCAGGCGAGAGGACTACGCGCATCAGCGCGGCTTGCCCTCGGCGCGAAGACGGGCCTCGACGACCTCAAGCGGGACCAGCTCGCCGCCTACCGCCCGCGCCTCGTCCGCCGCGCGGATGTCCTCGAGGTCCTCGGCGGCCTGGACTAGCGCCTCATACTCCTCGACGGGCAGGAGCACTGCTTTGCGGCGTCCGTCCTGGTCCACCACGTATTCCCGGGACTTCTTAGCCGCCTTCGCAGTGGTCGCCATGGCAAAGCTATTCTACCGCCCCTGGCGAGGCGCGTCAAGATACGGCCAATCTGAGGTTACCCAGTTTCCGATCAGGCCGCAGCGAGATCCTTCACTTCGCGCGGCCGCGCGACTCGCGCGAGCACGCTCCGTTCAGAATGCCACCACCAGACCGTTGTCAGTGTGAGTGGCTAGGCCCGGAGGGCCGCCACGGCGGTCGCTCCGCGACCTAGCCGCGTTAGCGAAGAGTCTCGCCCGCGCAATAGCGCAAAGCGGGTAACTGTCAGACGGCCAATAACGGTAAGGAGATGGGTGATATGTCAACGACAGCCTACAGCGCAGCGCAGCTGCCGACAGCCCCACCGCTGGCCCAGGCGACCGATTTCCGCTCCGGCAACGAGATGGCGGCGCTGGCGGCGAAGCACGTCAACTACCACGTCATGGGCTACTACCCGATCACCCCCTCGACCGAGATCGCGGAGGAGCTCGACGAGATGTACGCCGGCGGCGAGCACGAGATCCGCATGATCCCCGCCGACGGCGAGCACGGGGCGGCGGGCATTTGCTATGGGGCGGCGGTAGCGGGGGGCCGGGTGCTCAATGCGACCTCGTCACAGGGGCTGCTCTATTCGCTGGAGCAACTGCCGGTGCAGGCGGGGACGCGCTTCCCGATGGTGCTCAACGTGGTGACGCGCGCGGTGAGCGGGCCGCTGGACATCCTCGGCGACCACTCCGACATCATGATGGCCATCAACGCGGGCTGGATCATGCTGCTGGCGCGCGACCCGCAGGCGGTGTACGACATGAACCTGGTGGCGGTCAAGCTGGGGGAGCTGGCGGAGGTGCGCCTGCCGGTGATGGTGGCTTACGACGGCTTTTTCACCAGCCACCAGAAGCGGCGGGTGCGCCACTTCGCCGACGCACAGGTCGTCCGCGACTGGCTGGGCGCGCCCAACACGCCTATCACCGTGGTGGACCCCGAGCACCCGGTGACCATCGGCCCTTACATGAACAACCTCGACCTCATCAACAACAAGTACCAGCAGCACCTGGCGATGGAGGCGGCGCGGGCGGCGCTGCCGCGGGTGCTCGCCGAGTACGCGGCGCTCAGCGGCCGCCGCTACCCAGTGGTGGACTGCTACCTGACCGACGACGCTGAGGCGGTGTTAGTGCTTCTCAACTCGGCGGCGGAGACGGCGAAGGACGCCGCCGACCGCCTGCGCCAGCAGGGGCTCAAGGTCGGCGTGGTCAGCCCCAACGTCTTCCGGCCGTTCCCGGCGACCGAGATCCGGGAGGCCCTGCACGGGGCGAAGGCGGTGATCATCGCCGACCGCGCGGATTCCTGCGGCGCCGGCGGCGGCAACCTGGCGTTGGAGGTCAAGGCCGCGCTCAAGGACGATCCCGACAATCGCGCGCTGTGCCTGGCACGAGTTTACGGCCTGGGCGGTCGCGAGTTCTACATTGATGAGGCGGAGGACCTGCTGCGCGAAGCGCTGGCGGCGGCGGAGTCGGGGGCGATTGCGAAGCCTTTCGACTACCTCGGCGCGACCCCCGGCAAGCCCGGCCACATCATGCGCCAGCGGGGCCCGATCAACGTCGAGGCGACGAACCTGCCCGGCCTGCGCGTGGAGCGCGACGAGGAGACGGGCGAGATCAAGTCGCACGTCCCCTCCCTGCGCGAACTGACGGCCATACCCAAGCGCATCGCCCCCGGCCACGGCGCGTGCCCGGGGTGCGGCATCTTCCCCGGTCTCAACCAGTTCTTCCGCGGCATCAGCGGCCACATCGTGGTGCTGTTCCATACCGGCTGCGCGATGGTCGTCACCACCGGCTACCCCTTCAGCGCGCATCGCGTGACCTATATCCACAACCTCTTCCAGAACGGGGCGGCGACGCTGTCGGGGGTGGTCGAGATGTTCCGCGAGCGCAAGCGCCGCGGCGAGCTGCCGGCGGACCTCGACCTCACCTTCGTCATGGTCAGCGGCGACGGCGGCATGGACATCGGCATGGGCCCCACCATCGGTACCGCCCTGCGCGGGCATCCCCTCATCATCCTCGAATACGACAACCAGGGCTACATGAACACCGGCAACCAGCAGAGTTACGCCACGCCGCTGGGCCATGCCACCTCCACCAGCCGCGTCGGGCCCCGCCAGACCGGCAAGCGCTTCCAGCACAAGGACACCGCGCAGATCATGGCCGGCTGTCACGTACCCTATATTTTCACCAGCGTCGAGGGCCTCAAGCGCGACCTCACCGAGAAGGGCGCCAAGGCGCAGTGGTACGCGAAGAACGAGGGGTTTGTCTATGGCAAGTTCCTGAGCGCCTGCCCGCTGAGCTGGCGCTACCCGGAGCGGCTGGGGATGAAGGTGGTGCACGCGGCGGTGGACTGCTGCTTCTTCCCCATCTACGAGATCGAGCACGGAATCACCCGGCTCAACTACGATCCCGAGGCCGAGGGGAAACGCATTCCGGCGTCGGACTGGCTGGGGATGATGGGCAAGACGCGCCACCTGACCCAGCCCGAGCACGGGGAAGTGCTGGCGGCGTTCGAGGCCGAGGTCGAGCGCCGCTGGCGACGGCTAAAGGCGATGGCGGAGCATCCGCTGCTGTGACCGGGACCGGGATTTCACCGCAGAGGACACCGAGAGCACAGAGGTAGGCCGGGCGAGCAGGGACAGTTCCTTTTTTTTCCGGGCACTTCTTGCCACCTCGCAGCGCTTGCCCCAACAAATAAATAGGGAACTGTCCCCAGTTTCCAGTTTCTGAACCGGGCGCGCCTTCTCGTGGAAGGCGCGAGTAATCGCGTGGTCTACAGGACCGCGCGCCCCTTGGATTACCCGCCTGGTGAGAAGGGCCCCCGCAGGAAGTGGGTAATGCTAAGCCCTGAAAGGGGGAGGAGTAGATTCTGCCGATCCCCACTTTTCGGAGTCACACCCATCCTGGTCCGCTCCTTGACACGCCTCCAGCCTTGGGCTATGCTGACCAGTGGCGGCCGTTGCGCGGTCACCGCGAGGCGCGTCCGCCCGGGGGAGACCTGGCTTGAGTTCAGAATCGGCGATGGTTGAGCTCAAGGTCGAGGGCGTAGCCCTCGATCATAACAACGTACCGGTGGTGGTGCTCAAGGACAAGTCCGGCGAGCGGTCGGTGCCGATCTGGATCGGGCCCGCCGAGGCGGTCGCCATCAGCGCGGAGCTGGAGAAGCGCCAGCTCCCGCGGCCGATGACGCACGATCTCATCCGCAACCTGCTGGCCGAGCTCGAGGTCAAGGTCGAGCGGCTCATCATCAATGACGTCCATGACAACACGTACTTCGCGCGGCTCATCCTCGTCGCCGACGGCAACCGCAAGGAGCTCGACTGCCGCCCCAGCGACGGCATCGCCATCGCCCTGCGCGCCAAGGCTCCCATCGTCATCCCCGAGCCCTTGCTGACGCGCATTGACGAGGAACGCAAGGCGCGCGGCGACCCGCTGGCATCGGTCGGCTCCGGCTCCTTCGTCGTTGACTCGGGCGACACCGTGCACTGAGCCTATGCGCCCGCGGCGCTCAGCGCCCGCGCCAGCGCCGCGAAGTCCTCGGCCGACAGCGACTCCGGCCGGCGCTCCGCCTCGATACCCGCGGCCTCGAGCACCTGCCGGGCTTGCTGCCGCGTGAGCCCCAGCTCCGACGCGCCCGCCAGCGCGTTGAGCATCATCTTGCGCCGCTGCCGGAAAACCCCGCGCACCAGCGCCCGAAAAGCCGGCTCCAGATGCACCGCCACCAGGCATCGCTCGCGCGGCTCCAACCGCACCAGCGTCGAATCCACCCGCGGCTGCGGATAGAAGCAGGTGCGCGCGACCTGCCCCGCGATCGTCACTCGCGCGCGCGCCTGCACCATCACCGACAACGCCCCGTACTGTCTGCTCCCGGGCGCGGCCACACAGCGCTGCGCCACCTCGCGCTGCACCATCAGCGCCATCAGCGAAAACCTCCCCGCATGCTGCATCAGCCGCGCGATGGCCGGGCCCGCCACCGAATAGGGCAGGTTCGCGAGCAGCTTCCAGCTTCCGCCCCCGAGCAGTGCCTCCACGTCCGCCGCCAGAACGTCCCCCTGCACCACGCTGACATTGGGCGCGTCGCCGAGGACCTCATCCAGCAGTTCCACCAGCCGCCGATCGAGCTCCAGCGCCACCACGCGGCGCGCGCTTGCGGCCAGCGCCACCGTCAGCGCCCCCGCGCCCGCGCCGACCTCGAACACGCTGTCGTCCCCGCCGATGGCCGCCGCGGCCAGGATCTTGGCCACGACGTTGGCGTCAATGAGGAAGCTCTGGCCCAGGCGCTTGGCCGGGCGGATGCCGTAGTCGGCCAGCAGCCGGCGCAGCTCGGGCGGCGATGTGACGTTGGCGCGCATGGTGTGTCGGCAGTATAGCACGGGTTTGCCCGGCGGCAAAGTCTGTGGCACAATGGAGAGGGTGTGCGGGATCCGCTACCCCTTCTGGGCGATACCCACATGGCGGTCAAACGCGAGCAACAGGCCCTTGCGCGGATGATCCGCGAGGCGGCGCGCCCCGGGCAAACCGTCGCCCCGCGCTGCCGCCATTTCGGCGACTGCGGCGGCTGCGACTTGCAGCACCTGCTCTATCCGGCTCAACTGCGGCTCAAGCGGCAGCTAGTCGCGGCGGCGCTGGCGCAGCACCCGCAGACGTCGCTGCTTCCCGTCCTCGAGGTCGCGCCCGCGCACGAGCAGTGGCGCTATCGCAATAAGGTCGAGATGACGTTCGATCGGCGCGAGGACGGCGCGCTGATCCTGGGCTACAGCCCCAAACGGAAGTGGTGGCGACGGATCGAGATCGAGGATTGCTGGCTGTGCTCGGAGCGCGCGATGGGGGCGGCGCTGGCAGTCAGGCAGTGGGCGGTGCAGGCGGGGATGGCGCCGTACGACCAACGACGGCACCAGGGGTTTCTGCGCAACCTGGCACTGCGCGAGAGCCGCTCCACCGGCGATTTCCTGGTGAACCTGGTCACGGCGCAGGGGCCGCCGCCCGCCCGCGAGCTGCTGCACGCGCTGGCCCCCTTTGCGCCCAGCGGGGTCGTGCGCACCATCCACAGCGGGCCCGCGGCGGCGGTGCTGTACGAGCGCGTCGAGGTGCTCGCCGGCGAAGCGATGGTGCGGGAGCGCGCCGCCGGGCTGACCTTCCACTTGTCGCCGCAGTCTTTCTTTCAACCTAACGGCGCCATGGCGTCGCGGTTGGTGGAGCTGGTGGCGCAAGCGGCGGAGTTGGCAGGCGCGGAATGTCTGCTCGATATGTTCTGCGGCGTCGGGACCATCGGTCTCGCCCTGGCGGCGCGGGCGCGCGAGGTGGTGGGCGTCGAATCGGTGGCGGCGGCGGTGACCGGCGCCCGCGACAACGCGGCGGCGAATGCAATCGCCAACGTGCGCTTCGAGTGCGCGACCGCGCGCGCGTATCTGCGCGATCACCGGGGCGAGGTCCCCGATGTTGTGATCCTCGACCCGCCGCGGCCGGGCTGCGGACCGCGCGTGGTGCGGCGGCTGCTGGAGATGCGCCCGCGGCGCATCGTCTATGTCTCGTGCAACCCGTGGGTGCTGGCGGCGGACCTGGCGGCGTTGTCCGCCGAATACGACATCGGCCCGGTGCAGCCGGTGGACCTGTTCCCGCAGACAATACACGTCGAGTCGGTGGTGGCGCTAACGACGCGCGATTGAGTTGAATGCGCTCAGCAGCCCCAGGCCGACGATCTTGCGCAGCGAGAACCTCCACCGCCGGTTGCGCTGCGCCAGGATCAGCACGCCCGCTCGCGGACGCAGCAACGGGGCTCCTGCCGATCCAGCCCTGCGGATTGACACCTCAGGAGCCCCAACGTATACTCTGGCCGGGTGTTGCAGAGGGAGCAGCGCAATGGCGCAGTCCAGGCAGGTCACGCTTAAGATCCCCCGCGAGCTGTACCACCGGCTGCAGGGTATCATTGCGGATACGGGGTTCCGGTCGGTGACGGAGTTCGCGGTGTACGTCCTGCGCGACCTCGCCTCGACCCATGCCACCCCCTCGGCGTCTGCGGGGGAACCAGGCGCTGCCATCGCCGAGGCCCCGAGCACCTCGGAGCAGCCCCTCACCGCCCGGGAAATCGAAGCCATCCGGCGCCGCCTGCGGGCGCTGGGGTATCTATGAGCGACGAGGTGTTCGCGGCTCTGGCGGCGGCGGGGGCAGGAGACACGCTGGAGCCGGCGAGAGGAATCGAACCCCCAACCAGCTGATTACAAATCAGCTGCTCTACCTTTGAGCTACGCCGGCGACGGCATGGCGGAGCCGACGGGATTTGAACCCGCGATCTCCTGCGTGACAGGCAGGTGTGTTAAACCGGGCTACACTACGGCTCCGCTGGCTCTGGCGGGAGGACTCGAACCTCCAACATCGTGGTTAACAGCCACGCGCTCTACCGGTTGAGCTACGCCAGAAAGGCTCGATATTGAGTTGTCACGAGGTTCAGGAGGTCCGGCTGCCGTTGTCGGACATCGTTGGTGGCCCTTCGACTCGCTTGCTCCTCGCTGCCCTCGCTCAAGGTCGCTCAGGGCGACCCTCTTCCTTGCCACCCGTAGCTCCTTGGCGCTTCAACGAAGCGGCAAGGGCGAAGGGTGGTGGAGG
>DATLAK010000104.1 GCA_035527535.1 Armatimonadota bacterium | reverse complement strand
GTGCCCGGTCAGGCAGTACACGTGCCCGTTGTCGGTGCTGTAAACGACCTCGGGTGCGCCATCGCCATCAAGGTCACCCACGGCCGGAGGGCCCACCCGGAAACGATCCCCGTAGAAGCGCCACAGGACCTCGCCCCGGGCGCTGATGCAGTACAACCACCCGTCATCCGGCCCGAATAGCACCTCCCGGCCCGGCGCAGGGTGCACGTCGGCCATCACCAGGCTCTTGAAGCCTCCGCTCGGCGAACCGGTACTGAATCGCCACCTCTCCTTCCCCTCGCGGCTCAGGCACACGACGTCGCCCTGAGAAAGCACCACGATCAGCTCCATCGCCCCGTCGCCATCCACGTCTTCAATCGTGACCGGGGTTGCGATGTCGCCATCGAGCGTGGTTTCCATCACCACCGACCCGTCTCCGTTGAGAACCATCACCTGCCGCCCGCTCGCGACCGCCACCCCGGTGGGCCGCGCCGCGTTCGGGTACAGAGTCGGCGCGGAGAAGTGGGAATCCGATTCACGAACCCACTTGACCGTCTGCGCCCATGCGCCGGCCATCATGCTGGTGGCAAGCAACGACGCCATCGCTACCTGGAATGCTCTTCTCATTACCCGTTCACCTCATCTCGCAAGCTTATCCGCCTGGCGAGCCGACGCTGTACGCCTGGCGCCCGAACCTCATCAGCGGCAGCAAACGGCGCCTGGACGGCGGCGCGAACAGCAGACGGCGATTTGACCGTCTGCGCCCATGCGCCACCCGGACCGCCCGGTGATCCTGATCGTGCGCTGCGGGTCCGCTACTGTCGCCGCAGCCTGATGATCTGCTCGGCGATCCGAGCGCGATAGTCCGTGAACAGATTGAAATCTACCTCGTAATCGCGAGTCCACCGGGTGATTTCATCGATGTATTTCAGGCTATATCCGACGATGGCCTCCACGGCTTCGTCACTCAGGGCCTGGGCCGCGTCAGCCTCGGCAGTACGGCCGGAGGCGCGTGCCTTCTCGATTTCCTCGCGCAGGACGTACAGCGCCCGCCAGTCCTCGACCCCGTCGCGCACGGCCTCCCACCGCCGCGACGTGACGACATCCTTGTCAGTCTGGTACACCGCTCCGTAGCCCTCGCTGTCCAGCGCCCACCACATATCGAGGTCCTTATAGACCCAGAACCCGGACCCCGTCGCCCCGAAGCGCCACGCAAGCCACGGACGTATTCGGTAATGACCCAGGGGCAGCAGGTCTTTCGCTTCTCCGGCGGCTTCATAGAACCAAAACGCCTTTGCGTTCTCCCGAAACCATTTCACCAGCTCCGGGTCACGTTTCAGGACGTCAACCTGCGGCTGCCAGACGTCAATGAGGTCCTTGAACTCCTCTATATACTCAATGCGCACCAGGTTCGCCGGATCAGCATAGTTGCGCACATTGGGGTCGGCGCGCTTGGTCAGCGTGCAGAACTGGCGCAATGGCGGAATGTTGGTGAAGCCCACGATCCACGGCTCGTCAACGGGGTAGAAGGCCCAGCGGTCGTACCCGATGCCAATTGACTGCAGATGCTTCACCATCTCCCCGATCGCGGTCTTGACGCCGTTGAAGTAGAGCTCGCTCTCGGCGGGCGCATTGATGCCCTTGGGGAAGATGGGGGTCGGATACGATCCCCACAGGAACTGCCAGTACTTGGGAACGCGCGCCATCTGCCGGTCGAACCTCGTCCAGTCAACCTCGCCGGCGAGGTTCCCCCGCTCATCAACCGGCACGCCGGGCAGTGACGAGCCGTAGATCACCGACATCCCGTGGTCAATCATGTTCTGCAAGGCCTGGTCCGAGGCCGCGTCCAGGCTCGCCCAGTTCATCAACTGGTACTTGTCCGTCGGCAGGCTCACCGGCCACACCTGGATCTCGATGGGCACCTCGCGGAAGGTGAAATTATCCTTCTGCGCCATCGTCCCCAGGTACAGGGTGAGCCGGTGGGGCCCCGGCTCCAGCCCGTGGGTCTTCACCGTCAGCCACAACTGAGCGACCTCGCCTGGAACCAGCTCGATCACCCCCGAGCGGTCGAGGTCCGGCAGCACGTCATATACTATGTCGCTAAATGCTGCGCCGGCGACCGGCAACAACTGCTGCAAGGTCGCGTGCTTGGCCAGCTCCGGGGATGGCTTGGGCCTCGAGCCTCCTGCGCGCGCGGGTCGTTGAAAGGTGCATCTGACGCGGAGGGTCTTCGCCGTCGTGTTCAAGAGGTTGAGCGCGACGTTCTCGAACTCGTTGCCGTACGCGGTGACCTTCACCGGCCGCTCCGATGGCAGCGTCTCGTCCACGCCGGCGGCGTACTGGTGTTTCACCACCGGCCAGGTCTGGAGATCTTCGGGGATGGCCCGCGGGTCAAACGCATCCCACGGGTTGCGATCCTGCCACACCACGAAGGCGCCCGTATCCCCCCCGGACCATAGACCGCCCAGCACCGTCGCCAGCTCGAGCAGCTCTCGCGCCCGCTGGCGCAGCGCGCCGGCGGCGGTCGCGATCTCGGTGTTCGCAGCGCCGGCCTGCTTCATCTCCTTGACCGATCGCTCCTGCGCCCGAAGCACCAGCAGGTCGGCCCCTAGGCTGATGGACTCGGCGCCGGCCGCCCTCCCCGCCGCCACCGCTCCATTCACCGCCTTCTCCACCCCCGCATCATCACAGAACTCCGGCGCTTCCAGCCGCACCGTGGCGGTGGCCGCGAACACCGGCTCCGTCACGCTGTTGACCAGGAGCCTGGCACTGATGTCGAACGCGCCCTCGGCAGCCAGAAAGCACTTGACCTGCGCCGACGTGGCGCCTTGCTTCAGATCCTGGATGACAACCTCGCGTTTGCCGCTTGTCGCCACCGCCGTCAGCTCGATGAAGGCGCCCTCCGGCGCCGGCTGCCGCCACGTCACAGGCCATGCGTTGTCGCCCCAATACGCTCTGCCCGCGTTGATCGCGGCCTGGCCGGAGGGGTTCATCTTCGCCGCCGGCGCCGGCGAGCCAGGGGCCACGCTCGGGTCGGCCCCGGTCATGGCGGAGTTGCCGCGCAGCGACGGCCACCCCACGCGCCCGCCTCCGCCCCAGGTCAGGCAAACCAGCCGATCCGGAGACTGCATGCTCGCCACCAGCTCCAGCTTGCCGTCGCCGTCCAGGTCACCCACCGCCGGCGAGGCGTTCGCTCCCCCGGTAACGCCGGGGGCCGGCCTCACGCTGCCGTCCGAGCTAATGACTTGCAGGCCCGCCGCGGACGCGCCGCTCATGCGTTGACCGGTGACGACTTCCAGTTGCCCGTCGCCGTCGAGGTCCGCCACCGCCGGCGCCCAGAAGATTCCGTGGCCCTCAAAGGTGGCCATCCAGCGGCGGGTGCCGTCATGGTTCTCGCAATAGACGTTCCCGGCTTTGTCGGCGTGGAAGATCTCCAGCTTGCCGTCACCATCCAGGTCCACTGTGGCATTCGACACATATCCGTGCGAGAGGTCCTGGGTGCGCCACATGAAGCGGCCGTTACGGTCAATGGCGATCAGGCACGGGTACCGGTTCACGTTGCTGCGGGTGATGAGGACCTCGGCCTTGCCGTCGCCATCCAGGTCCGCCAGATTGGGCCCGGAGCGCCCATAGGGCGC
>DATLAK010000103.1 GCA_035527535.1 Armatimonadota bacterium | reverse complement strand
CGGCGTGGTACGCCTTCACCCCCGCGCACAGCGACGTTGACCGCTCACCCTACCGGCGCGCGGCGGGCGGGATCGCCTCGCTGCGCGAGCCGGTGCGGGTGGCGGTGACCGATGACGCGTGGAGCCTGCATTGTTTCACGGGGCTGCGGTGCGCACAGGTGCCCACGGACGGCGTCGGCGCGGTGCTGCGGGTGGCCGACGCGCTGGGCGCCAACTACCTGTTAGTGCGGGAGCGAACGCTGCGCAACATCGCCGCGGTCGCGGCCGTGCAGCGCTGCCGCAGGTTCGAGCCGGCGGCGCGCTGGGGCACCGGCAGTGACGCCGTTTACGCCTACCGCGTGGTGCCTTTTGCCCGGGCCGAGGCCATCGCCAAGTCCCGCAACGCGCGCGGCATGGCCCTGGCGGCGGCGGGTCGTTTCGATGATGCGGTCGCCGCGTTCGAGGCCGCCGCCTCCTACAAGCCGGACTTCGCCCCCATCATCGCTAACATCGCGCTCGCCTGCTGGCAGGCGGGACGGCGGCAGGAGGCCTATCTGCGGGCCGCGCAAGCGGCGGCGCTCGACCCCGAGAACCCGACGGCGAAGCGCATCCTCAAAGAGCGGGGGCGCTAGCCTCCGGCGGCGGCAGGAGGCGCGTCCGGGCGCGTGCCGACCAGTTCGTGGTACACGCCCTCCACCTCGTCCACCACCCGTTCCAGGTCGAAGATGCTCTCCACGCGCCGACGCCCAGCTTCGCCCATGCGCCTCGCCAGGTCGTGATCGCGCAGCAGGCGCGCGAGCGCGGCGGCCAGGGCCTCGGGGTTAGCGGGTTCGACCAGCAGGCCGCTGACGCCGTCAGCCACCACCTCGGGGGTGCCCCCGACGCGGGAGGCGACGACGGGTTTGCGCAGGGCCATCGCCTCCAGCGCGGATAACGACAGCCCCTCGCGGATCGAGGGCAGGCAGAAGATGTCCATCGCCGCCTCGTAAGAAGTAGCGTCACGCTGAAACCCGGCGAAGATGACGTGGTCGCCGAGGCCGCGGCGCCGGGCCGCCTGCGCCAGGGCGGGGCGCTCGCGGCCGTCGCCCACGAGCAGAACGCGCACGGGCAACCGGTCGCGCGCCCTGAGTATGGCCGCTGCCTCGATGAGATGAACCTGGCCTTTCTCCGGGCTGAGCCGGCCGACGGTGCCAATCAGGGCGTCGCCGCGCGCCACTCCCAGCCGCTGCCGCAGGGGATGCGGATCGGGGGGGTCGCGGTGGTCGCCCAGGTTGACGCCGTTGTAGATGACGCGGATGCGTGTTTCCGGGACGCCCTGTGCGGCCAGATGACGGCGCACCGCGTGAGAGACGGCGATGATGCGTTGGGCGTGCATGAAGCAGGTGCGCGTGTTGAGGCCATGCACCGTCGCCACTACGGGCACGTGGGCCAGGCGCGCGGCGAGGCTGCCGATGAGGCTGGCGGTGGAAAGGTGGGTGTGCAGCACGGCGACGCGCTCGCGGCGCAAACGCCGCGCCAGGCGGAGCAGGGTCACGGGGTCGAGTTTGCCCGCGGTGCGCGGCGCCCAGAGATCAACGCCGCGGCGGCGCAGTTCATCGGTCAAGGCGCGGCCGCGCGGGCAGACCACGGTCACCGCGTGGCCGCGCTCAACCAGCTTGAGGCAGAGGCTGAGCACGTGCACTTCAGCCCCGCCGATTTGCGAGGGCGTGATGAACTGATAGATGCGCACGGCTTACTCCGCCCGCGGCGCCGGCAGGCCATAGGCGCGTCGCAGCTTGCGTCGGAACAGCGGAAGGTAGTTGTAGCGACGGATGTTAAGGCGCCGGAGAGAGAAGAAGTCGCCTCCGGGCCGGTTGACGCCGCGCTCGGTGGCGCAGGCGGCGAGATAACCCGCCTCGGCCGCGAGCGCGCGCACGCGGCCGTCATGATCCCCGCAGGGGTACGACAGCGCGCACACCTCGCGCTCCAGCATATCCTCCAGTATGCGCTTGGAGGCGACGAGCTCCTCCCGCAACCGCGCGGACGCGAGCCGGGTCAGGGGGCGATGGCTCATGCCATGGGAGCCGATCTCAATGCCGGCGCGCGCTAGCTCAGCGATGTGATCGGCTGTCAGCATCGGCTCGGGCGCCCTCAGCCGGGGCTCCCAGTCGTTGACCCCACCCACATGCCCCGCGGCGACGAAGACGATGGCCCCGAATCCGAACTCGCGAAGTACCGGCCAGGCCCGGGAGTACACGCATTCGTACCCGTCGTCGAAGGTGATCGCTATCGGTCGCTCGACCGCGATGCGCTCGCCGCGCAGGTAGCGCAAGATGTCGCGCACGCCGATCGTGCGGTATCCGGCGGCGGCGAGGAAAGACAAGTGGGCGCGAAACAACGCGGGCGTGACATAATGAGCCTTCACCGCTGCGCCTGACCGGTAGTCGCCCACCTTGTGGTAGAGCAGGATCGGCAAGCCGTCGGCAGCGGTGAACGACGGGGCGCGACGCCATGGCGAGAGGAGATGCACGCCCCCTGTTTTCTGTGGCTGCAGACGAGCGTCCTGCCGGTTCGCAGGCCCCTGCCGCGAGGACCGCGGCCCGCACCCGCCTGGCCCCGAGGCGAGTCGGCGGCAGGGCCGACGCCCGCTAGCATATCGGCGCCGGAGATGGCGGCGCAGCGCCGCAGGTCGCAGATCAGCCTCGGAGCCGGGGCTCAGACCACATGCAATCGCCGCACCCGCTCGGCAACCGCGCTGCACCGGGCGGCCCAGCGCCGCGCGCTCTCGATGTCCGCCCACGGTATGTGCAAGTGAAACTCCTGCGACCACGCCATCTCGAAGTTGTAGTGAAACGGCGCGCTGCGCGCCGGGAAGCGCATGAGCCGCGCGAGCTTGTCGAGCGGGCGCACCGCCATCAGCGATTCGTCGTACTGCTGCAGTCGGGTCGGCGCTCGCGCGCGTGCGTAGGCTGGCGACAGCCGGGTGACCTCCATCCACTCGTAGGTCGCCTTCTCCGCCTCCCCCTTGAAATACAGCGCCAGCCCGTAGTTGCTGTGGGTGATGGGGTCGTTGGGGCGCATGTCGAGCACGCGGCCGAGGTGGTAGACGGCTTCGTCGAGCTGGCGATTGCGCGCGTACGCCAGCCCCACATTGTTGTGGGCCTCGGCGGAATGGGGAGTGAAGGTGAGCACCTTGCGCAGGCAGGCAATCGCCTCCTTCATCATCTCCTTCTTGAAGTAAACGAGGCCGAGGTTGGTGTAGGCATCGGGATTAAGGGGCTCGAGTTGGGTCAGCTTCTCCCACTGCTCGATGGCGCCCGGCAGGTTGCCCTTATCCCTGTAGGTGTGGCCCAGCACGTCGCAGACGGAGGGCAGGTCGGGATCGGTCGCCAATGCGCGCTTGAGGGCGCGTTCGGCGGCATCGGCGTCGCCCTCCAGGTAGTACGCCAGGCCCAGGTTTGACAGCGGCATGGCGCTCGCCGGCAGCAGATCCACTGCGCGCGCGAGATGCTCCACCGAATCCACCGTCAGCCCCTGCGCCACATCCACCGCGCCCAGGTTATTGTGCGCCTCCGCGAGATCGCCCCGGAGCTCGATCGCCCGCTGGAACCGGTCCTGAGCCTCGGCCAGGAGTTGCAGCGAATCGCAAGTGAGGCCGGTGTTGTAGTGAGCGATGGCGTGCTGAGGGTTGGCCTCCGCCGCGGTGCGGAAGTGGGCCAGCGCGGCCGGCAGCTTGCCCTTGAGATAGGTCGCCAGGCCCAGGTTCACGAGCACGTCGGCATTGCGCGGGTGCAGTTCGCGCGCGCGCTCCAACTCGTGCACGGCAAGGTCCACGTGACCCTCGTTGAGGAGCATGGTCCCGTAGCTGTAGCGGACCTCGAAATCAGCCGCGGAGAGCTCGACCGCACGCCTCGTGTACGTCGTCGCCGGCTCGACCCGCCCCATGCCGTAGTATGCGATACCGAGCGTGGCGTGGGCTCGCGCATGCGTGGGCGTGTCGCGCAGGGCGGACTGCAGCCGCTCCGCGGCTTCTGCGAACTCGCCGCGCGCCGCGTGGTACACCCCGAGGTTGTAGCTGGCGACGGCGTAGCCGGGATCATAGCGCAGCGCCAGGCGGAACTGCGCGAGCGCCGCCGCATCATCGCTCTGGGCCCGGTACATGACGCCCAGGTTGTTGTGCATCGCGGCCAGTCGCGGCGTAGCGGTGACCGCGTACTCGAGGTCGCGCACCGCCTCCTCGTGCCTGCGCTGCTGCGCCAGGAGCACCGCCCGCTGCTGGCGCAGCGCCGGGTGGCGGTCGTCGGCGCGCAGCCCGGTCTCCGCCGCGCTCAGCGCGTGCTCGTAGCGGCCGGCTCCGATCAAGACCCCGGCCAGATTGGAGTAAGCAGTTGGCGACGCGCCCAGATGCGGGACCGCGCGCTGAAGCAGATCGATCGCGGTCTCGCTCTGCCCGTCAACGGCCGCCATGACCCCCATGTTGTGCCAGGCGACGGGATTGTCGGGATCGAGGGCAAGGGCGGACTGCATATTCTCCATAGCCCGTGCAGGTTGCCCCGAGATCCACTCCAGCATCGCGAGGCGATGGTGGCCGTCCGCGCTGGCGCCACCGTCCTCCATGGCGCGTCGCTGCGCGCCCATCGGGCGTCGAATCTTGCGCGCAGCGATGCCGCGCGCCAGCGCCAGCCACAGGATGAGCGCGCCGCGCAGCAACACAAGCCATGCCACGCGCGGGACATACCCGATCAGCGCTCCCGCCACCCCGCCGATCGCTGCCAGCGCCGGGGCATAGTAGCCGGCGGCGCCGACGTGCAAGCTGGAGAGGCGGCCGTATCCGTAGGCGGCGCCGGCGCCGATAAGCCCGACGGTGACGCCGCGCCAGAACGCCCGCCGCCGCGACGCCGTCATGCGGCGCCGCGAACGCTGCCGCGGCGCGCCCAGGGAGAGGCCGCAGCGGGCGCACGTGCGCCGTTCGGAGGAATTGACTGCGCCGCAACGCTGACAGATCACGACGGGCACTCTCCTGCCGCGGCAGGCGAGCTATGCGCCTGCGTCAAGCATCGTTTCGTCTATGAATCATCAACCGCACTTCCCGCCGGCTCCGGGCCAGACTCGCCGGCCGCCGATGTGGGAATCGGGCGCGTGTTGCGGCATTTGGGATAGCCCGAACATCCGACGAAGCCCCCCCGTCTTCCCCCGCGTACAACCATCGGCTTGCCGCACTGATCGCAAGTCTCGCCCGTGGGCCGCGGCGGCTCGCGCTGCGGCCGCTGCCTGTCGCCTGCGGCCAGCGGTTCGGTGTGGCGGCATGTCGGGTAACCGCTGCACCCCAGAAAGGCGCCCCGACGGCTGTGGCGAACCGTCATCGGCTTGCCGCACTCCGGGCATTGCTTCTGCGCGGCCCTCGCCTGCTCCGCCTGCGGTCCCTCATCATCCGGCGTGCCGGTTGCGCCCTCCTTGGCCAGCGGCCCCGTGTGCTTGCATTCCGGGTACCCCGAACACCCCAGGAACGGCCCCCGCCGGCCGGTGCGCACGAGCATCGGTTTCCCGCACTCCGCGCACACCTCGTCCGTCGGCTGGGACAGAGCGGGACTGGCGCCGTCGTCCCCCACCGGCGCGGTGTAGCGGCATTCAGGGTAGCCGCTGCAAGCCATGAAGGGCCCGCGCTTGCCGACGCGTACCACTAGCGCCTTTCCGCACTGCGGGCACTTCTCCAGCGTCTCCCGCGCGGGCATGCGCGCCGAGCGCGCAGCGGTCGGCGCGGCCTGCACAGGCTCCAGCGGGGCGGCGGGCCTAGGCGTCACTTCCGGCGAGGCCTCTTGCGCGAGCGACGGCGGCGGCGGGGCAGGCTTGAGAGATGAGACAATGCGGCGCACGGCCTTGCGGCCAACCGGGTACTCTGTCCCTCGCTCGTTCCCGACCTTCAGGAGCGACAGGTCGCTCGCGTCAACTACCGTCGCGCACTTTCCTAGGCTATCCTCTGTGACCGTTCCCTTGCGGGTGATGAAGGGCAAAGGCGGTTCGGTTTCCGGCGCGGGTTGCGCGGGCGCGCCTGCCACTTCCGGCGCGGCGAGCGTAGGCGTCGCCTCTGGAGTGGGCGCGACTTCGGGCGCGGGCGGCACCGGCGCCGCGCCCATGTTCTCTTCGGCCCGCGCCAGGGACTCTGCGAACGGCCCGTAGAACTCGCGCAGCAGTTGCACCCAGTCGTTCTCGCCCTGCTCCACGCGGTCGAGCTGCTCCTCGACCGTGGCCGTGAACTGCACGTTCATGATGCGCGGGAAGTGCTCCGCGAGCTGATCGGTGACCACCAACCCGAGGTCGGTCGGGCGCAGGTGCTTCGGCTTCTCATCGTCCAGGTAAACGTAGCCGCGTTCGCGGATGGTGCCGAGGATCGGCGCGTAGGTGCTGGGACGGCCGATGCCCTTTGACTCCAGCACGCGCACCAGGCTCGCCTCGGTATAGCGCGGCGGCGGCTGGGTGAACTTCTGGGTCATGTCCAGGTTGAGCAGGGTCAGCGCTTGCCCGTCCTGCAGCGGCGGCAGCTTCATCTCCGCGCCCTCTTCCCCCTGCGCCTTGAGCGGCGAGTAGACCCGCATGAAGCCCGCGAACCGCACCGCCTGCCCGGTAACGCGGAAGAGATAGGGCCCGCCCGCCGCGTCAACCACCATCACATCCAGCACCGCGTCGGCCATCTGGCTGGCCACAAACCTCGACCAGATCAGCCGGTACAGCCGCAACTGGTCGCGGTCGAGGTATTGCGCGACGGCATCGGGGCTGTGCGCGACATAGGTCGGGCGGATGGCTTCGTGCGCCTCCTGGGCGCCCTTGCGCGCGGCAAACTGGCGCGGGCGCTCGGGCACGTAGCCGGCGCCGAACGAGCTCGTGATGTACTCCCGCGCTTCGGCCTGCGCATCCTGGGCGACGCGCGTGGAGTCGGTTCGCATGTAGGTAATGAGGCCGACCGAGCCCTCCGCACCCAGCTCAATCCCTTCGTAGAGCTGCTGCGCCACCACCATCGTCCGCCGCGGGGCCATGCCCAGGCGCGCGGAGGCCTCTTGCTGCAGGGTCGAGGTGATGAACGGCGGCGCCGGGCGAAGGCTGCGGTCGGCGCGCTTGATCCGCGCGACTTCGTAGCTCTGCTTGCGCGCATCTTCGGCGATGGACAACGCCCGTTCGCCATCACCAACCTTGGCCTTTTCGCCGGCGACTGCTACGAGCTTGGCGCGGAATGCCTGGTCATCCCCGCCGGGGGTGAGGTCGGCGAAGATGTCCCAGTGCTCCTGGGGTTGGAAGGCCTCGATCTCGCGCTCCCGGTCACATACCAGCTTTACCGTGACCGACTGCACGCGCCCGGCGCTGCGGGCGTTGCGCCGCAGCTTGCGCCACAATAGCGGGCTCAGCTTGTAGCCCACCAGGCGATCCAGGACGCGCCGCGCCTGCTGGGCGTCAACGCGCCGCATATCTATGTCGCGCGGATGCTCCAGGGCGTGCTGCACCGCGCGCTTGGTGATCTCGTTGAACTCGATGCGCCTGGGCTCCTTGAGCTTGAGCGCTTGGGCCAGGTGCCAGGCGATGGCCTCGCCCTCGCGGTCCGGGTCGGAGGCGAGATAGACGGCGGCGGCCGCCTTGACCTGCTTGCGCAGCTCCGCCAGGGCGGCCTTGCGGTCGGCCAGGGGCTCGTACTCGGGGGCAAAATCATGTTCGACATCCACCCCCAACCGCTTGGGCGGGAGGTCGCGGACATGCCCCATGGAGGCAGCTATCTCGTAGCCGGGGCCCACGAAGCCGCGCAAAGTGCGCGTCTTGGCGGGGGACTCGACGATGATCAGGGACTTTCCCATTGCTCCGATCGCGCTGGGACCGCTGCCGCTCCTTTCGGAATGGGTGCCCCGACCGGGCGGGGCGAGGTAACCGCGACTTCACCGGAATCGCGCCCACAATGGACGAACGGCGCTAATACAATACAGATTTTCCACCGCCCGCGCAAGTGCGGCCGGGGGGACCTGCCGGCGCTCACCGCGGCGCCGGCGGCAATCCTTGCCCGCGCGACACGCCGTGTAATCGCCCGGAACTGCTGTTCGCGGTTCAATTGTCGGCCGACAGCGAACCGCGTGATCCCTGACTATGAATCGCCTTGCCGCGCCTGCTGCGTCACGCGAAAGTGCAGCTTAGCGACCTCCGCCAGTAGCTCGTCGCCGCCCCGGCGTCGGATCTCGCGGGCCGTAGCGATGACGTGAGTCGCGCCCTTGGGCAGGGCCACCCCCACGCGCGCGGATAGCGCCTCCAGCGTCTCCAGGAAGGCGGCGCGGGCCACGACCGACGCTGCGGCGACCGCCACCTCCCGCTCCGCGTGCGGCGCCTGCACCAGCGTCACCCGGCGCCCCTTGCGCATCAGCGCCTGCCGCAGCCGCTGCTCGTCGCCGAACTGGTCCGACACCACCAGGGGGGCGGGCGCGCGCGCCAGGAGATTCTCGATCGCGCGGGCGTGCGCCCACGCCAGCAGGTGGTTGAGGTTGCGCAGCTTCGTGTAGAACTCGTTGTAGCGCCGCGGGGAAATGCGCACGATCTCGGACGGCACCCGCGCCACGATCTCGCCTGCCAGCCGCCGCGCCACCTGGTCGGACATGCGCTTGGAATCGCGCACGCCGAGCTCTCGCAGTGACGCCTCCTGCGATGGCTCGACGTACACTGCGCCCACCACCAGGTATCCGAAGTAGTCCCCCTTGCCCGCCTCGTCGGTGCCGATACGGGGGCCGGCGTTGGCGGTCCAGGCGGGGGCGGGCTCGCGTTCGTCGGCGCTCATGAGTCGTGCCTGGCCACCTCACAGTGCCGCGCCGCGCGGGTCGCCGCTGGCGGCGCCGGCGCCAACACGGTGAGCGCCTCGGGCAGGATTTCCACCTCCACCGGGCTGACGCCTGCGGCGTCGCCATCCAGGTGCAGCGGCAGCGGCGGGTCACACTCGATCCGCAGGCGCCGCGTCCGCAGCGCGGTCACCCCGGGCCGCCGCAGGTGGGTCCCGACAAGCGCGCCGACGACGTGGGCCGCGGGGTCGAGCCACCCGTGCCAGCCGAAGACGACGACATCGAGCAAGCCGTCGTCGAGGCGGGCGTCCGGTGCCAAGCGCCACTCGTAGGTGTAGTGGGCCCCATTGGCGACCGCGACCACGAACGCGGGGCGATCGAATTCGCCGCCGTCCCACCGCAAGCACACGCGCGCCGGCTGGCAGCGGCGCATGCACCCCAGGCCCGCGAGCACGAAGGCCGCGGGCCCCAGCCACCGCTTGATGGCGGGGTTCACCCGCGCCACCACCTGGGCGTCGAAGCCGATGCCCGCCATGAGGGCGAAATGGCGATCGCCGGCGCGAGCCACATCAATCACGCGGCGACGCCATCCGGCGGCGAGATCGCACGCTCGGCGCCAGGCCCGGGGGATGCGCAGCTCGCGCGCGAAGGCGTTGGCCATGCCAGTGGGGATGACCCCCAGGGCGACCGGGGTGTGAGCGAGCGCGCCGACGACGGAGTTGATAGTGCCGTCGCCGCCGGCGACGACAACCCGGTCGCAGCCCGCCGCCACCGCCGCGCGGACGATGTGAGCGGCGTCGTCGCCGTCGCGGGTGAATCGGAGATCAACCTCCAGATAGCGCGCCGCCAGCGCGCGTGCGAGCAGGGGGGCCAGGCGCCGAGTCCGACCGCGACCCGCACCGGGGTTGGCAATCAGCAAAGCGGGCGCGCCGGGCACGGGCTCCTCCTGGAATATGATGACGCCGCACCTGGAAGGTGCGGCGTCGAGAATGCGATGGCCGCGCGCAGCACTACCTGATGGAGTGTGGTTCCTCCATCATGGGCAGTTGGCGGCTCCGGCGGACGCCGTTCTCACGCACCAGGATGCGCAGCTTTTCGGCCTTCAGCTTCTCCGGGTCCGCGGTCTGCTGCCGCCACCAGTCCAGGGCGGCCTTGGCCACCACGTCGGTGGGATCCTCCTTCAGGCACTCCTTCCAGGTCGCGATCGCCTTATCCACCTGCCAGGTGTTCTCGTAGCAGTGGGCGATCATGTGTCGGACGTAGATCGGAGCATCGGGATGCTTGAGCGTCTCCTGCCACGCCGGGATCGCTCGCTCGTAGTCCCTGAGCTTGTCATGATAGAGCCAGGCCAGGTCCTTGTAGAGGTCATAGCGGTCGGGGTTGAACTTGATGCCGCGCTGGTAGATCTCGATACCGGTCTGAACCCACTTCGGGCGATCCTTCACGGGGGCATCAACGTAGATGTTCCACGCGCAGTGCCAGCCGAACGTGGACCATGCATCAATGAAATGGGGGTCCATCTCGCAGATCGCCTGCAGCACTCCCACCATGCGCCAATAGCCGCTGCCGCCGCGATGCCAGAACTCGTCCACCTTTAGCCACAGCAGATTGCTGACCAAGGGACGGAAACCACCCAACATCGCCATCAGGGCCACCGTACCGCCTTCGCGAACGCTCCCCAAGTTCACGGCTGGATTCACGTACTCTTTGCGGTAGCCGGGATCACTGACGATGCTCCGTTGCACCGGAACCAGCAGCACCAGCACCGCAAACGCCGGCAGCAGCAGCCACCGGCCGCGCTTGTGCGCCTTCCCCTTCATCGCAGCTACATCTCCCTTTCGTTGAACAGAACCGCCGCGATGGCGAGGACGACGGCGGCGTAGCCCACGCCGTAGAGCGCCATCTTGCCCAGCAGTTGGGCGGGAATGCTGAGGCCGTCAACCACCGCCAGGCGCAAGTCGAGGTAAGTGAAGTTGGGCAGCACCGCGCTGATGGTGTTGAGCACCCGCACCGAGACGGGGTTATCGGCGTGTTCGGAGAGCTGCTGGAGGTAGCTCTGAGCATAGCCGATCGACCAGAACAGGAAGCCGGCGACGACCGACATCAGCGTGGAGGCGAAGGTGCTGATCATCATCACCAGCGCGGCCATGATCATCAGTGCGAAGAATATGCCAACCAGAGCTATCAGCAGTTCCGGGCTCCAGACGCCTTGCTTGAGGAAGAGAGACCCCACCAGGACGACGCCCATGACGATCATCGACAGGGCGAGCACCGCGATCGTGCCGGCGTACTTGCCGAGCACGAACTCCAGCCGGCGCACCGGCTTGGCGAGCAGCGCGTAGATGGTGCGCCGTTCCATCTCGGGCTGGATGAGGCTTACGCCCATGAAGATCGCGAGCAGCAGCCCGAACCCGGTGATCACCGTCAGCCCCAGGTCCTTGAGCATCTTGTCCTCTTCGCCCGGGGTCATGAAGGTGAAGAAGAAGCCGAGAACCAGAAAGATGATCGCGAACACCAGGATCATCTGCAGGATGACGCGACTCAGCGCCTCGGAGATGGTGTTGCGGGCGATGGTAATGATGCTGCGCATTCTACTCCACCTCCTCCCGCACCATGTCCATGAATACCTCCTCCAGCGTCGGGCGCGGCCGCGTCAGCTCGTGGAGCCGCCCGCCGTCACCCTGTATCACCGCCACCGCCTGCTCCGCCTGCTCCGGAGCCACGGTCACCCGCACCATGCCGTCGGCCGCCGCGCACGCCGCGCCCAGCTCCTCCAGCCGCGCCACCGTCGGCGCCTCCAGCCCCAGCGCCGTGATCACCACCTGCGACGGCTGCGGCAGCAACTCGTCAATCGTCCCGCAGGCCTTGAGGTTGCCGCGGTACAAGACGCCCACCCGGTCGCACAGGGTCTGCACCTCGTTGAGCAGGTGGCTCGACAGCAGGATGGTCTTCCCCTGGCGCTTGAGCTCGAGGATGAGGCTCCGGATCTGATGCGCCCCCACGGGGTCGAGGCCTGAGGTCACCTCGTCAACGATCAGCAGTGCGGGGTCGTTGAGCAGAGCCTGCGCGAGGCCGATACGCTGCAGCATCCCCCGCGAGTAGTAGCGCAGCAGCATGTGGCGCCGCTCCGACAACCCCACCAGCGCCAGCAACTCATCTATGCGCCGCCGCTGCTCCGCCCCCCGCAGCCCGAACAGCTGCGCGAAGTAGCGCAGCAACTGCTCTCCGCTCAGGTGATCGTAGAAGTAGGGCGTCTCGGGCATGTAGCCCAGCAGCGCCTTGACCCGCATGTCCCACACCTTGCGGCCGAAGAGCATGGCCTCGCCCGCGGTGGGGTAAAGGAGCCCCAGCAGTAGCTTGAGGCAGGTGGTTTTCCCGGACCCGTTGGGCCCGACTAGTCCGAAGGTCTCTCCCTCCTGGATCTCCAGGTCGAGCTGGTTGAGAGCGAGCACGCCGGTGCCGCCGAAGAAGGAGCGATAGACCTTCGTGAGCCCGTGCATTTCGACGACCGATGCCAAGTGCGACCTCCCGCGAGTGAACTTGCGTCAACACCGGAAAAGAGGAACCACGGGGCGACGCTTTCCCACTTAAAGTATACCCATCCGCCACCGCGGATGTCAACCGATCTCAGGTCCTGGATTCAGGTCACTCTCTGGACTGAGCCTGGACCTGCCCGGTCGCCGGCAGTCCAGGCTCGGTTCACTCCGACACCGGAGCGTAAACGACCTCATCGAAGACCACGCCGTTGCCCCGAGTCGGAAATTCCGCCGGACGCCGGTCGCGCGCCAGCACGCGATGCTGCACAAGTTGCTCGATCAGTCCCCACGCGGCCGGCCCCAGGGCGCGCGCGAACTCGACTTGGCAAGCGGTTTGCAGGCGATTGATGAGTTGGCTCAGGGACAGCGGACCCGGACAGCCCGCGAACGCGCGGCGAATGAACGCCGCGCACGCCGGCAGCGAATTCAATACTTCCGCTTGGGTGTGCGCCAGGATGGTGCGACAGGCGTCGCCCCCGTCGCCCAAGGCCACCAGGCGCACGTACTCGGCGTACAGGTCCGGGCGCTCGGCCTCGAGCTGGCATTGCCACGCCTTGGTTGGATAGACCCCCGCCTCGACCAGCGCCAGGCGCCCGACCTCGTCGAGCGCGCGGCGCGCCCACGCCAGGGCGACGCCCGGGCGCGAGAGGGCGAGGTACTGCTCGGCGGCGTGCATGGCGTGACCAGCCCAACCGACGTAGATGAGGCGAAAGGCGTGGCGCGTGGCATCGGGGAACTCGCGGGCGCGCTCCACCACCTCCGTCACCTGCCCGCTGCGGTCGAACAGCACCTTGGCGTAGGCGCGCGCCCCCGCGGCGAGTTGGTTGCGCAGGCGAGTCCCCTCGCGGCCGCTCTCGCCGAGGAAGGCCTCCAAGCTCGCCCATTCCACCTGCGCGGGCACGCCCTCCACATCGGTCACCAGCAGCGGCGGGGCCTGCTCCGGGACGTCGCCGTCAACCACCGTCAGCAAGTCGAGGTCGGAACCCTGCCAACTCTGCTCCTGGGCGACCGAGCCCAGCAGCAGCACGGCGACCACGCGCTCGTCTTCGCCCAGCCGATCCGCGATTTGCTGGGCCAGCTCCTCCAGCCGCGTACGCACTGCCATTAGCCACTCCCGCCACCCCCAGCGAACGACTCGGTGATTGTTCGCCGCGGGCCGGGTCCATACCTTTCGGGCTGCGCCAGTCGGGTGCGGGAAGCGCCGCCGTCCCTGCCGCGCCGCGGCAGGGGAATGCGCGCTGAGCGCGGAGAAGATGAAAATGGAGATGGTTGCGGGGCCGGTACCGGCAGCAGGAGGATGACGGCGGTGAACCTGGCGATCGTTGGCTTCGCGCACGAGCACGTTGACGCTTACGCGAGCGAGATCGCGGCGATGGGGGATGCGCGCATCGTCGCGGGATGGGACCACGATCCCGAGCGCGGGGCCGCGCGCTGTGCCGCGCACGGGTGCGAGTTCGCCCCCGATCTCGATGGGATGCTGCGGCGCGATGACCTGTCGGGCGTCATCATCGGCTCGGAGACCGCCTACCACGCCGACCACGTCGAGGCGGCGGCGCGCGCGGGTAAGGACATCCTGCTGCAGAAGCCGATGGCGCTCACGCTGGAGGATTGCGACCGCATCGTGCGCGCGGTCGCAGAGAACGCGGCGCGCTTCAGCATGGCGTGGCAGATGCGCTGCGACCCGCAGAACCTGTGGATGCGCGAGGCGGTGCAATCGGGCCGCATCGGCAAGGTTACGATCCTGCGACGCCGCCACGGCCTGGCTACGCATCTATGGCCCGACTTCGCCGGTAGTTGGCACGCCAACCCGGCGCTTAACCGCGGGATATTCATGGACGACGCCGCGCATCCCGCGGACTTCCTGATGTGGGTGTTGGGCAAACCGACGAGCGTGACGGCGGAGATCGCTACCCTGGTCAGCCCCCAGGTCCCCCATGACACCGGGATCGCCATCTACCGTTTTGAGGGCGGCGCCATGGGCCTCCTGGAGTGCTCGTTCACGTGCGTGGCGGCGGAGGATACGACCACTATCGTCGGTGACCGGGGGACGATCGTGCAGGCGTATGGGGACCTGCCATCGTGCAGCGTGGTGCCGATCCCGCAGGGCACGCGCGGGTTGAAGTACATCCTGGCGGGCGAGAGCGCGTGGAACGTCGTGGACCTCCCGACGCCGCCCAACCACGGTTACCGCATTCGCGGGGTGGCGCGGCCGGCGGTGGAGTTCTTCCTCGGCCGGCGCGGGCCGATCGCGACCGCGGACGAAGGACGCATGAATGTGCGGATGCTGCTGGCGGCCTACGAGTCGGCGCGCAGCGGGCGCAGGGTGGAGCTGGAGTGAGAGCGCACCACGGGACGACTCATTGAGCGTCGCGTAGAAGGGACCAGAGCCGTGCTCCGAGTTCACACCCGAAGGGGCACGGAATTGACACCCGCATGGGGGGCGCCTATAATACGACCGCGGCTGGAGAAAGTTCGGTATCGCACAGTCTTGCGTGACCACCGCAGCTGGCGCCGCTTCCTGGAGGGCGTATGAGCTGGACCTACGCGCCAGCGGCTGCCGGCGGTTTCCTGCGTGGTGCGACAAGCGGCAGTCTGCCGCGTCTTCTGCGTTTCACGCCGTCGGCGGATTGTGCGCAGGTGTTCCGGATAATGATCGCGCTCAACGAGTTGTGCCCCCATCTCGCACCCGAGCTGGAGCAGGTCGCCGCCGAAATCGCCGCGATGGCGGCCGGTGGCGGGGGAGCGGTAGGGGAGGCGGTGAGCGACGCGGTGCGCCAGGTGGCGACCACGCCGGGCAAGCGACTGCGTCCAGGCATGGTGCTGCTGGCGGCGCGCGCGTGCGGGTACGACGGCCCGCGCTGCATCGTGCCGGCGGCGGTGATCGAGGTGCTGCACGTCGTGTCGCTGGTGCATGATGATGTCATGGACGGCGCCGACACCCGCCGCGGCGTTCCCGCCGCGCGCACGCTGTGGGGCAACAAGATGGCCGTGCTCCTGGGCGACCATCTGCTGGCGGGCGCGCTCAAGCGCCTCGCCCAGACGGATGATCACGAGGTCATGATCTCCGTCGCCGACGCCGCGATGGAGATGTGCCGCGGCCAGATCCAGGAGATCACGTCACCCGGGCGCGAGCTGACCGAGGCGCAATACCTGGGCATCGTATCCGCCAAGACGGGATCGCTGTTCGCCGCCAGCGCGCGCCTGGGGGCGATCGCTGCGGGGGCGGGGAAGACCGCGAAGACGGCGCTGGACGTCTTCGGGCGCCGCTTCGGCATCGCCTACCAGATAGCCGACGACATTCTCGACCTCACCGCCAGCGCCGAGGACACCGGCAAGTCGGTGGCCCGTGACCTGGCGCAGGGCCATTTCACGCTGCCGGTCATCTACAGCCTGCGCGCGGGCGCGCCCGCGCAACGGGCGGAGCTGCTCGCGGCGCTCGACGGCGCGCACGCGCGCGAAGCGGACCTGGCGCGCGTGCGCCAGCTCATTGCCGACACGGGCGGCTTCGAATACGCGAGCGAGCGGGTGCAGAACCTCGCGGACGAGGCCGCGGATCAGCTGATGGTGCTGCCGGAGTCCCCGGCGCGCGAGTGCCTTGCGGCCATGGCTCGTCGTGGCTTCGCGACCCCTGCCACCGCGGGAAGCTGACCGGTGTCCACGGGCTGCGCCCCGGCGCACCGCGCCCGCACCCGGGTGATCGGGCTTCACCCTGCCGTCTGGCGCTTCATCCTCGCGGCCCTGATCGCTGCGTTGTCGTGCAGCGGAGCTCTCACTCCCGTCGCCGCGGACGCACTGGCGGCGTTGAACGAGGCGCGAGCGGCGGTAGAACGCGGGGATCGCGACGGCGCCATCGCCCGTCTCGAATCCGCGGTGGCGCAGGACCGCGATCTGGTCGCGGCCTACCGCTGGCTGAGCAGGCTGTACGCGGACAAGGGCCTGCGCGACAAGGCGCTCGACGCGGCGGCGGCGGCGGTGCTGCTGGATCCCGATCCGGCGGATCGGGACTATCTCAACCGCCTGGTCGCCGGCGGCCTCCCAGACTCCATGGATCGCCGCACCCCCGAAGCTCTCCCCTTGCCCCGGCAGATGGCCGCCATCGCAGCGGCGGATGATCGCCTGGCGGGAAGCCCCGGCCCCTGGGAGATGCTGGTCATCGCCGAGGAGCGCGAGGCGCCGGCGACCGATCCGCGGTTCGGCTGGACCTTCGACCGCCTGTGCCGGGGGTATGCAATGGATCGGAGCTCGCAGCGCTGGCAGGCGGTGCTGGCGGTCCGCTACAGCGCGTCGGCGGGTCCCGCGCGCCGAGGGCTGGCGACCGACTGCGCGGACCTGATCTTGCGCGCGGCATGTCTGCGCGAGGCCCATCTCGGGTCGGTCGCAGAGCCGGCGCTCAACCTTCGCAGCCCGCTCACGGTTTGGGTCACCGACGAGGGGCCGGCAGGGGCGGAGAGCTGGGGCGCAAACATCTACGTCTGCGCGGCGTACACCCCGCACGCGCCTGCGGAATGGATGCGCCAGCTTCTCCACGAATACGGCCATGCGGCCCTACCGGGGGTAGATCACTTCCGCGAGCCCGAGCCTTGGGCCAACGGCAAGCTGGGCGAGCAGCTCTTCTCCCAGTGGCTGCTGCGCAGCGCCGAGGGCGCAAGCGGGCACCCGTGGCTGGCGGCGGCCGACTTGCGGGCGCCGGCCCGGGATGCCGACCGCTGCGTCAGCGCCTTCCTGCGCACCGGCCCCGCGTCGCCGCTGATGAGCGACCGCTCGGCGGCGGGGATGGACTACTACTTGGGTTTCGCCAACTACGTGGAGCGTGTTTTCGGCCCGCGCCTCCTATCGAGCGCGATGCGCGGGACCGTTGGCGCCACCACTCGCGCGTTCGCGGTCGGGGTGCAGGAGGCCCTGCGCCAAGCAGCGGATCACCTCGAGGTGCGCGCCATGTTCGCGCCCGGCCCGGCGGGGCTCACGCACTGGGTTTACCTGCCCGCGGGAAAGTGGCGCGCGCGCAGCTCCGGCGCCGCGATCACCTTCAACGGGCGCGCGATCGTCACGCGCGAGACCGATGTCGGGCGCGTCGCCGAGGGGTGGCACGCGGTCATGATGCCGCCGGGGGTGACGGTCACCTTCACCCTGGTGGGGCCGTCATCACGGAGTGACCTGCCATGACCAGCCGCGTCTATCTTGACCATGCCGCCACCACGCCGCTCGACCCGCGGGTGGAGCAGGCGATGCGGCCGTACCTGCGCGAGCGCTTCGGCAATGCCGGCAGCATCCACAGCTTCGGCCGTGAGGCCCGGGCGGCGGTGGACTTCGCGCGCGACAAGGTGGCCGAGGTGCTGGGGTGCGCCGGCGCCGAGGTCGTGTTCACCGGCGGCGGCACCGAGGCCGATAACCTCGCCCTCCTGGGCGTGGCGCATGCCAACCGCGCGCGCGGCAGCCACGTCATCATCTCCGCCTTTGAACATCACGCGGTGATGGAGGCCGCGCTCCTGCTCGAAGGCCTGGGCTTCGAGGTCTCGCGCCTGCCGGTCACCGCCGACGGCATGGTGGAGCCGCAGGCGCTCGCCGCCGCCATGCGCGATGATACCATCCTGGTCTCGGTCATGCTGGTCAACAACGAAGTGGGGACGATCCAGCCGGTGCCCGAACTGGCCGGCATCGCGCGCGAGCGCGGCGCCTACTTCCACACCGACGCGGTGCAAGCGGCCGGGGCGGCGGCAGTCAACGTGCGCGCGTTGGGAGTGGACCTGCTCAGCCTGTCGGGGCACAAGTTCTACGGCCCCAAGGGAGTGGGCGCGCTCTATGTGCGCGCGGGCACGCGCATCGCGCCCATCATGCGCGGGGGCGACCAGGAGCGCGAGCTGCGCCCGGGCACCGAAAACGTCCCGGGGATCGTGGGCTTCGCCGCCGCACTGGAGCTGGCCGAGCACCTGCGGGAAAGCGAGACCGCGCGCCTCACCGCGTTGCGCGACCGCCTCGTCTCCGGCGTGCTCGGGGCGATCCCTGGCGCGCGCCTGAACGGCGGGCGCACGCTCCGCGTCGCCGCCAACGCCAACTTCGCCTTCGAGGGCGTCTCGGGGGAGACGCTGGTGGTCAAGCTCGACCTGCTCGGCATCGCCGCCAGCTCCGGGTCGGCGTGTGCGGCGGCCAGTATCGAGTCCTCCCACGTCCTGCGCGCCATGGGCCTGAGCAAGCCGCTGGCACAGTCGGCGCTGCGCCTGACCCTCGGGCGCGACACTACCGAGGGCGACGTTGACCGGCTGCTGGAGTTACTGCCGGAAGTCATCGCGGACCTGCGCTAGCCCGGATTATTCATCTTGAGCTTGGAGGGGATGCACTCTGCATATGCGAAACATGGGTGTGAGTAACACTCCTTAGCATAGAGAGGTCATCCCCCGATGGCTGATTCCCGATGGCGCTTCGAGATTCC
>DATLAK010000102.1 GCA_035527535.1 Armatimonadota bacterium | reverse complement strand
AACTCCGCTACCGGAGGGAGAGTGACGACCTCGGGGAACTGCGGGAAGCGAACCAGGCTGCAAAGCTTCGGGGCTTCAGTCATGTGGCCTCCGCCGCGTCATCAGGTTGGCAACCACTGACTTCGGCGCGGCGGCGGCAAGACCTGCGGCGGCGGGCCTACAGCCGCACGATGTTGGGGCCGGCGTGGTCGCGCAGGGCGTTGCGGGTGTCGAAGATGAGGCGGCAGCGCCGCGCCAGCTCGGCGTAGGGCAGGCAGGTGTGATCGGTGACGATGATCGCGCAGTCGGCGGCCTCCATCTCTTCGGCGGTCAGGTCCACCGAGCGCAGCGGTCGGGCCACCTGGTTGAGCTCGGGGATGAGCGGGTCGTGGTAGCGCACCTGGGCGCCCTTGTCCTGAAGCCGGGAGATGATGTGGATGGCGGGCGACTCGCGGGGGTCGGCGACATCGCGCTTGTACGCCGCCCCCAGCACCAGAATGCGCGCCCCCCGCAGCGCCCGGCCGTGCTGGTTGAGGGCGTCGGCTACCCGCAGCACAACGTAATCCGGCATCTGCTCGTTGATGGTCTCGGCGAGCTCGATGAAGCGCGCGTGCCGCCCCAGCTCGCGCACGCGATAGGACAGGTAGCAGGGGTCAATGGGGATGCAGTGCCCGCCGACTCCCGGCCCCGGGTAGAAGGGCATGAAGCCAAAGGGCTTGGTCGCCGCCGCCGCGATGACCTCCCACACGTCAATGCCGAGGTCGGCGCAGATGATCGCCATTTCGTTGGCGAGGGCGATGTTGACGTGGCGGAAAGTATTCTCCAGCAGCTTCGCCATCTCCGCCACCTGCAGCGAGGAGACGGTGACGACGGGCGCGGACAACTGGCGGTAGAGCAGCGCCGCCAGGCCGGCGCAACGCGGCGTGTAGCCGCCGACGATGCGGGGGGTGTTGGCGATGTTGAAGCGCTGGTTATTGGGATCCACCCGCTCGGGGGCGAAGGCGAGAGCGAAATCGTCGCCCGCGCGCCGGCCCGAGGCCTCCAGCAGAGGGCGCAAGACGTCGCGTGTAGTGCCGGGGTAGGTGGTGCTTTCGAGGATGACCATGCGCCCGGGCGCCAGATGCGGGGCGATGTCCTGGCCCGCGCGGATGACGTGGCTGAGATCCGGCTGTCGAGCCTTGGTGAACGGCGTCGGCACGCAGATGACGAAGACGTCGGCGTCGCGCAGGAGGGCGGCGTCGGCGCCGGCGCGCAGGCGCTTGTCGGCGATGGCCCGCGCCAGGCGGGCGCTGGGGACATCGCCGATGGGGCTGTCGCCTTTGCGGACCTGTGCCGCGCGCTGGGGGTTGAGGTCATAGCCAAGGGTCCGAAATCCCGCTTCCGCCAGCTCCACGCACAGGGGCAGCCCTACATAGCCCAGGCCGATGACCGCCACCCGCGCCTCGCGGTTTAGCAAGGCCTGTGCCAGGCGATCGGTCGCCGTTGGGGCGCCGATGACTGCGGTCTGATCCGATTTCAAGCCCACGTTGAGGCCCTCCGACAGACGAGAGAAGCGATGCCGACTGACCGCGGAGCCGCCAGCCGATTACTATCGCAGCAATATCTGTGCCAGCGAGAAACGGCTGTTCCACTGCTCAACCGTTCACATGGGTGGAAGTGCCTCCCACCCCGCGGTTTGAGGCTTGCCCGCCTGCGGAGGGCTTGCCCGCCGGAGGCGCGCGAAGCTTCGCTGGAGGCCTGTCAGGCCCGGGGTGTGGCTCCGCGCACGGCTGGCATGGCGGCACATGTGCTGCGCGGCATACAAGCCGCCCCTCCCATCCCCTTGCGCTCCTTGGGCAAACCCTGTCATAGTGACATCATTCATAATCCGCGATAGGCGGTCGAACGCATTGAGAGGGGTGTTCATGGACGACGCGAGATCACGGCGAGGCAAGTCCAAACTCCTGACTCAGGGCGAGATCACAAAGGCCTTCGAGCAGCACTGGGGCCGTGACGACGGGGGCGGCGACGGGGCGAGCCCTGCGCGGGACGGTACGGCCGCCATTGACCAGACCAAAGCGTGCTGCTCCCGCAAGCGCAAGCGGGCGGCCTCCGGCGGTGGCTAGCTGAGCCCGCATGTCGCGCGCAACGCGCAGGGGCTCAGGGAGACTCGGTGGGCAGTCCGCGCACGTCGCCGGTGAGCGCGCCGTCGCCGCTGATGCGGACGCCGAATGACCGCGCCTGCAAGTCCCGCAGCACCGCTTCGCGCTCCCTAGGATCGGTGATGACGCGAGGCCGGTGGTGCACGATGCGGCAAGGGACGACGGTTGCCGCCTGTAGGGCGCCATCCCGGAAGGTGGTTTGCAGGAGCGCCGTGATCTTGCCGTGGTCGGTGAAGACGAAGTTCCCCAGGCTGTAAGCCACCAGCTTTCCGCGGTAGTACTCGAAGCCCTGCAGAACGTGGGGATGCGCGCCGATGACGAGGTCGGCGCCGTCATCAATGCACTGCCGTGCCAGCGCCCGCTGGGTGGCCTGAGGAAGCGGAGCGTGCTCCCGGCCCCAGTGGAGGTACGCCACCACGACATCGGCCGCGGGGCGGGCGGCGCGGATTTCACGCAGCAGGCGCGAGGGGTCGTACGCGGCGGCGATGCCCGGGCGGTCCTCGCCGGCGCCCCATTCCGCGGTGGGCAGCACGCGGCTCGCGGCAATCAGCGCAACGGTCTGGCGGCCGGCGCACAGGAACGCGGGCCGGCTCGCATGATCCATATCCGGCCCGGCGCCGGCAGCCTGGATCCCCACGCGGCGCAGGTGATCAAGCGTTTCGAGCAGCGCGGCGCGGCCGTAGTCCAAGGCGTGGTTGTTGGCCAGCGAGACGGCGTCAACGCCGCCGCGGCGCAGACCGGGCAGCAGCGCCGGGCTCGCGCGGAAGGTGAATTGCTTGGCCGCCGGCGTGCCGCATGTCGCCACCGCGCACTCCAGGTTGCCGATCGTCAGGTCGTCGCCGCGAAGCAGCGGCTCCACGCTGGCGAACAGCCGCTCGGCGCCGTTGTCCGCCGCCGCGCCGGCGACCCCCGACGCGAGCAAGATATCGCCCACGAAGGTGATGGTCGCGGGCGCGTAGAGGCCGAGATCCCCCGCAACCGGCTGGGGCCAGGGAACCCCAGGGGCGAACGGCGCAAGCGTTGGCGCCTGCCGACACATCAAGAGCAGAGCGACCGCCGCCACCGGGAGCATCGCACCGCCTGTCAACCTCGGCATCGCGGCACCCTCGTGCTGCGCGGAGTGCGCATCCCAGGTAGCATAGTCGGCCCTCGCTCATCAGTCAACCGGGCAACCGAGCGAAGGTCGGATGTGGCTGCGGAGATGGGGATCGCTCGCCAAGTCGCAAGGTCGCGCCGGTGGGCGACGGGGCCACATGCCAGGCCGCCGCACTCCTCGTCGCCGTGCGGCCGCAGCCTCTTCACTCGCGGCGCATGGGTGTGCTGCAGGACTGCAAGCGCCACGCGCAGAAGCACAGAGGGATACCCCAATGCTGGTCAGGGAGCATGCGGTCGCGGCGCGCGGTCGCTCCTATGCGCTCATGCCGGTTGATTTCCGCTATCATCTTGCGAGCCTGCTGGCGGTCTTCTGCGCCTTGCTGATCGGCATTCTTCTGGGCATCGCCCTGGTCGGCGATCCGTCGCTCGAGAGCCAGCTCAAGGCCTTCCGGGAGTTGCGCGCCCAAAACCGCCGCACCATAACGAAGCTGGCCGAAACTGACCTCCACCGCCGCGCTTTCGGCAAGCAGGTGCTGCCGTTTCTGATAGACTCGCGTCTGCAAGGAACGCGGGTCGCGGTCATCCACAACCGCGACTTCGGCGACACCCCGTGGGTGGAGGCGGTCACCACCACCGTGCGCCAGGCCGGGGCCCAGGTCACCTCCGTCACCGAGATCTTGCCCGGTTTCCTGGAACTCAAGCGCGAGGACGCGGCGCCGGTTTTCGACGACTTCGGGTTCCTGATGCCGATTGAGGGGGATGTGCGCGGAATCCTCGTGGGCAAGCTGGCGCTGCGCATCGCCGAGGGGTCGCCCGAGCTGCCCTACCGGCTGCGGCAACTGGGGGTGATCGGCGTGGACGGGGACTACGGGAGCCGCGCCGATGCGGTGCTGCTTGTCGGCGGCACTGACAGCGACTTGAGTTCGGTCAACGCCGTGGATGTGCCCATCATCCGCACTCTGCACGAGGCGGGCAAGCGCGTCATCGCGTGCGAGGCGAGCGCGGACCGGTTGTCGTGCATGCACTCCTACCAGCGGTTCGCGATCTCCACGGTTGACAACGCCGACACCGCCGCCGGACAGTTGGCCCTGGTGCTGGTGCTGGCGGGCGCCGAAGGGGATTTCGGGGTCAAGAAGAGCACCGCCGACCATCTCTTGCCTCCGATTGCCCCTGCCGGGAGGTAGGCGTCCGTGCTTGCCGGCCCAACGGCGCGGCCGCGGGTGTCGGTCATCATCCCCGCCTACAATGAGCAGGGGCGCGTGGGCGCCACCGCGGCTGCCGCGCGCGCCATTGCCGGGGTCGCCGAGGTGGTGGTGGTGGACGACGGCTCAACCGATGCCACTGCCGAGGAGGCGGCGCGGGCGGGCGCGAAGCTCGTTCGCGCGCGGCATCGGGGCAAGGGCGATGCGCTGCGCCGGGGGATCGCGGCGGCGGCCGGCGAGCTGGTGCTGCTGCTCGACGCGGACCTGGGGGAAAGCGCGGGCGCGGCTGAACCCCTGGTCGCGGCCGTAGGCGAGGACCGCGCCGACCTCGCGATCGCCGTGCTGCCCGCGCCGCGCAGGCGCCCCGGGCTTGGCATCGCCCTCGGCGCCGCGCGCGTCGGCCTGTGGCTCCTGACGGGGCGCTGGTTCGCGGCTCCCCTCTCGGGCCAGCGCTGCATGGCGGCGAAGCTGGCGCGCGCACTGCCCTGGGCGCGTGGTTTCGCGGCCGAGGTCGCCGCCACCGCCGATGCCGCGGCTCTGGGTGCGCGCATTGCCGAGGTGCCGGTCAACCTCGCCCACGCCCCGACTGGACGCAACCTCGCCGGCTTCCTCCACCGCGGCCGGCAGTTCGCCGCCGTCGCCGCGGCACTCGGGCCGCGCGCGTTCTATCCCATCGGCCCCGATGCGTGCCCCGCTCCAGCACGAAGGCTGATCCTCGCGGCGGGCGCGTGGGCGGCGTTGATCGGCATCATACGTTATCTGCCGTGGTGGCGGCTGGTAGCGGATCCCTTCATCTGGACCGCGTACGCGGCAGCCTGGAGCGCGTGGCTGGCGGTGGCTGTGGTGGTCATCTCGCTGGCGCTCAACCAGGGGAAGGGTCTGGCTCGTCCCAACTACGCGGGGCGGGAGATCCCCGCGGCGGGCGGGGTCGGGTTCGCGCTCGGCCCGCTGGCGACGTGGGCACTGGCAGTGCGCTCGGGCGAGCGCGCCGAATTGTTGGCGTGGGTCGCCTTGGCGGTGACGGCAATGACCACGGTGGGCTTGGCGGACGACCTCTACGGGTCGCGTGCAGTATCGGGCTTGCGGGGGCACTTGCGCAGCCTGGCCCGTGGCCGCATAACCACCGGGGCGGTCAAGGCGATCGCGGGCCTGATCATGGGCCTGGTGATAGGTTGGTTCATAGCCCGCCCCAGCCTCCCCGCGGCCATTCTCAACGGCGCCGTAATCGCCCTGTGCGCCAACCTGGTGAATCTTCTCGACCTGCGCCCGGGGCGGGCGCTGAAGGGGTTCCTGCTGTTGGCGCTGGTTGCGGTTGCCGCCGACGGGCTTGCGCTTTACCTGGTGGCCCCCATTGGCATCATCGCCCTGGCCTTCGCGCCCCTCGACCTCGGCGGCCGGGCGATGATGGGTGATGCGGGCGCCAACGCCCTCGGCATCGCGGCGGGCATTGCCCTCGCGGCTGTGCTGCCGCTGTGGGGCAGGTTGGCATGCGTCGCAATGCTGGCGGGCATCCACCTCTACAGCGAGCGCCACTCCCTCAGCGACCTGATCGCTCGCGTCCCGGCCCTGCGCTGGCTCGACCGGCTGGGGCGTCCTGGGGATGAACCATGACCGGCGCGAGAGGTTAGCCCGGCGCGGCGGCAGAATACGAGTGCAACCCACAGCGTGGCTTGACCACAAACGGGAGGTTCCATGCGCAAGGAATCGCTGGAGTTCCTAAAGGCGCTGGTCGAAGCGCCCAGCCCCGCCGGTTTCGAGCAGCCGGCGCAGGCGTTGGCGCGCGAGTGGATGGGCAAGTATGCCGCGCAGGTGCGCACCGATGTCATGGGCAACGTCATCGGCGCCCTCAACCCCGGGGGCAGCCCGCGCGTCATGCTCGCGGGCCACGTGGATGAGATCGGCTTCATGGTGCGCTACATCGGCGACGAGGGGTTCTTGCACTTCGCGCCCATCGGCGGGGTGGACCCGCAGCTCGCCCCCGGCCACCGGGTGATCGTCCATTCGCGCCGCGGCCCGGTGCGCGGGGTGATCGGCAAGAAGGCGATCCACATGATGGACCAGGAGGAACGCAAGAAGATCTTGCAGTTCCACCAGCAGTGGATTGACATCGGCGCTCATGGCCGCAAGGCTGCCGAGAAGCGCGTCGCCGTCGGCGATCCGGTAACGGTCGAGGTGGGATTCCAGCATCTCGACCAGGACATCGTCGCCGGCCGCTCCTTCGACAACAAGTGCGGCGCGTTCGTGGTCTGCGAGGCGCTGCGTCTGCTGTCGCGGCGCAAGTTCAACGCGGCCGTTTACGCGGTGACGACGGTGCAGGAGGAGCTGGGGCGGCGCGGCGCCGTCACCAGCGCCTTCGGCATCGAGCCGCAGGTGGGGATAGCGGTGGACGTGGACCACGCCACCGACTTCCCCGAGGCGGAGAAAAAGAAGATCGGCGACCGCAGGCTGTGCGCGGGGCCGGTGCTGCACCGCGGCGCGCATCTCAACCCGGTGCTCACCGACTTGCTGTTCAAGGTTGCCGACGAGAGTAAGCTCCCCTACCAACTGTGCGGCAACCCCAGCGACACCGGCACCGACGCTACGGTCATGCAGCTCTCCCGCGCCGGCGTCGCCACCACCTTGCTCAGCGTGCCCCTGCGCTACATGCACACGCCGGTTGAGGTCATCTCGCTGTCCGACGTCGAGAACGCGGCCAAGCTGCTGGCGGCGGTGGTGGCCGCCCTCCAGCCGGGGATGAGCTTTATCCCGCGCTGATTCGGCTCCGCGGACCCGCCGGTCGCGTCGCCCGCACGGTGTATAATGGGTAAGCGCCCCGACCGGTCGGGGTGGGAATGGGATGGTAGGGGCACGGCATGTTTACCCGCCTCGGGAGGGCTGTGCCTGTGCATTTGGGTCGCGATGTCCTCAAGGGAATGCGAGAGCACTGCCAACCAGAATACCCTGGCGGCGCCGGTTCTGATCGCGGCGGTGGCCGCAGGCAGTCCCGCCGCCGGTGGCGGCATCGAGGCCGGCGATCGCCTGGCGGCCATCGGCGGCGCGCCGGTGCGCGACTACGTGGACTACAAGTTTCTGTCCGCTGACGAGCGGGTTGCGGTCGAGGTCATCAAGCCCGACGGGGCGCGGCGGGTGGTCGTCATCGAGAAGCACCCGGATGAGGACCTGGGGCTCGACTTCCTGACCGATCTCTTCGACGGCATGCGCCGCTGCCGCAATCGCTGCGTGTTCTGCTTCTACGATCAGCTACCACGGGGCTTGCGGCCGACGCTCTACCTGCGCGATGACGATTTCCGCCTATCATTCCTGCACGGGAACTTCGTCACCCTCACCAACCTTGGCGAGGAGGATTTCGCGCGCATCCGCGAGCAGCGGCTGAGCCCGCTCTACATCTCGGTGCATGCGACCGACCCCGACCTGCGGCGCCGCCTGCTGGGCAACCCGTGCGCGCCGGAGGTGTTGGCGCAGATGCGCCGCCTGGTGCAGGCCGGCATCGAGCTGCATGCGCAGGTAGTGCTGTGCCCGGGCCTCAACGACGGCGCCGCCCTGGAGCGCACCATCGCCGACCTAGCCGCCCTTCATCCCGCGCTGGGCTCTATCGCCCTGGTGCCCGTCGGCCTGACTATGCGCCGCGAAGGGCTGTTCGAGTTGCGCCCGGTGATGAGCGCGGACGCGCGGCAGATCCTCCATCGCGTGCGCGCCTGGCAAGCTGAGTTTCTCCCCCTCCTCGGCTCGCGCCTAGTGTTCGCCGCCGACGAGATCTATGCGCTCGCGGGCGATGAATTCCCTCCCGCCGAGGACTATCAGGGGTTCCCCCAGCGCGACAACGGCGTCGGGCTCGCGCGGCTATTCCTGGACGAGTTGGAAGGCACGGACTTTCGACCGGCGGCCGGACTGTCGGTGACCCTGGTGACGGGCGGGTCCGCGCGCGCCCTGGTCGAGAGCATGGCGGCGCGGATGAGCGCTCACGGGGCGTACGCGCAGGTCGTCGCCGTGACCAACCGCCTGTTCGGCGAGACCATCACCGTCGCCGGTCTGCTCGCGGGGGCGGAGGTGGCGGACGCGCTGGCGGGGCGAGAGCTCGGCGACGTAATCGTCCTGCCGTCGAGCGCTCTGCGCGAGGACGAGTTCCTGGACAGCTTCACGTTAGAGGAGTTGTCGCGGCGGCTGGGAAAGAAGGTCATCCATGCCGCGGGGCCGCGGGGGCTGGCGCGCAAGCTGGCCCGCCAGCCGCGGACGACGTCCGGAGCTTGCCCGAAGCGTGCCGCACCGTGAGCGAGGACCGAGCTACTACCGCCAAGCCGCTGGTGGCCATCGTCGGCCACCCCAACGTCGGCAAGTCCACCCTGTTCAATCGCCTGGCCGGGCGCCGCATCGCCATCGTCGAGGAGACGCCGGGCATCACCCGCGACCGCATCTACGCCGACTGCGAGTGGCAGGGCCAGCACTTCACCGTGATTGACACCGGAGGGCTGCAAACCGGCGAGGGCAAGGCGGCTGGCGACGCGCCCTTGCTGCAGCAGGTGCGCGACCAGGCGCAGGTCGCGATCGAGGAGGCGCAGGTCATCCTGTTCGTGGTGGACGCCAAGGAGGGCCTGAGCGGGCTGGACTACGAAGTGGCGGAGATGCTGCGGCGCACCGGCAAGCCGGTGCTGCTGGTGGCGAACAAGGTCGAGAGCCGCGCGCGCATGGAAAACGCGCAGGAGTTCTATGGCCTCGCGCTGGGCGAGCCGATCGCGGTGTCCGCCATCCACGGCATGGACGTGGATGTGCTGCTTGATCGCCTGGGGGAGCTGCTGCCGACGCCGCCGGAGAGCGCCGCGGACGAGGAGGCGATCCACCTCGCGGTGGTGGGGCGGCCGAACGTGGGCAAGTCGTCGCTGGTCAACGCGGTGGTGGGGCACGAGCGGGCGATCGTGTCGCAGGAGCCGGGCACGACCCGCGATTCGCTCGACACGCGCTGCGCGTGGGACGGCCACGACCTGGTGCTGATTGACACCGCGGGCATCCGCCGCAAGAGCAAAGTGCGGCTGAGCTTCGAGTACTACGCGGTGCTGCGGGCGTTTGCGGCGGTGGATCGCTGCGATGTCGCGCTCTTGCTGGTGGACGCGCAGGAGGGGGTGACCGACCAGGACCAACGCATCGGCGGCCACGCGCACGAGCAGGGACGGGCGCAGGTGGTGGTGGTCAACAAGTGGGACCTGGTGCAGCGGGCCGCGGCGGCACAGCAGGAAAAGGAGCAGCTCGCCCCCGCCGAGAACCGCACGCTGATGAAGGACTTCGCGCGCCAGGCGCGATCCCAGCTCGCGTTCATGCAGTACGCGCCGATCGTCTTCATCTCGGCCACGGAGCGCTGGGGGCTGGATGACCTTATGCGCACGGGGGTGGCGGCAGCGCAACAGCATGCCATGCGCGTCTCGACCCCGGAGCTCAGCCGCCTGGTGCGGGAGGCGGCGCAGGCGCGGCCGCTGGCGATCAAGGGTAAGCCGCTGCGCATCTACTACGCCACCCAGCCGCGGGTGCGCCCACCGACCTTCGTGCTGTTCGTCAACCATCCTGAGCTGGTGCATTTTTCATACCTGCGGTATCTTGAGAACCGCATCCGCCACCGCTTCGGGCTGGAGGGGACGCCGGTGCGGATGATAGTACGTGAATCCGCGGGCGCGGACGAGTCCCGCCGCGGGCGTCGGGGGAAATGACGTGAGCGCCGCGCTGCCTCCAGTCCTGCTGATGGTCGGCTCCTACGTCTTGGGCTCGCTGCCCTTCGGCCTGTGGGTGGCGAAGGCGTGGAGCGGCGTGGACATCCGCGAGGTGGGGTCGGGCAATATCGGCACCACCAACGTGTTACGGGTCGCCGGCAAGCGAGCCGCGCTGGTGGTGTTCGTGCTCGACGCCGGCAAGGGCGCGGTGGCGGTGCTGGCGGCAAAGGCGCTCGCCGCCCATGGGGGGTACGCGGGCGGCGCCGCCACCGCGCTGACCCTTGGCGCGGGGGCGATGGCCCTGCTGGGGCACACGTGCTCCATCTTCCTGGGTTTCCGCGGCGGGCGCGGCGTGGCAACGGGATTCGGCGTCGTCGCCGCGATGTCATGGCCGGTGGGGCTGAGCGGGCTCGCGGTTTTCGTCGGGCTGGCGGCCATCACGCGGATCGTCTCGGTCGCCTCGATTGTGAGCGCCGCCTCCATGCCGATCTTCATGCTCGCCTATCGTCAACCACGACCCTACACGGTTTTCGCGGCGCTGGCGGCGGTGCTGGTGATCGCCCTGCACGCGCCCAACCTGCGCCGCTTGCTGCGGGGCGAGGAATCGAAGATCGGCTCCTCCAGGAGCGATTCGCCCCCGGGGAAGGGGCACGAGCATGAGTGATTCGCGTCCGCCGGCGGCCATCGTCGGCGCCGGCAGCTGGGGCACGGCGCTGGCGGCGCTGCTGGGGCGCGCGGGGCAGGCCGTGCGCCTGTGGGCGCGCCGCAAGCAGATGGCGGAGTCGCTGCGCCTGCGCCGCGAGAACCAGCAGTACCTGCCGGGCGTGACCCTGGCGGAGAGCGTGGAGCCCCTCGACGACCTGGGGGCGGCGGTCGCGGGTGCGGAGATGGTGACGCTGGCGGTGCCGTCGCAGGGAATGCGTGAAACGGTGCGCGCCTTGCGCCCGCACCTGGCCCCGCAGCACTTCCTGATCAGCACCGCCAAGGGCCTGGAGCACGACACGGGCTTGCGGATGACGCAGGTCATCACCCACGAGCTGCCGGCGCCGTGGGGCGCGTGTCCCGCCTGCCTGTCGGGGCCCAATCTCGCCGCCGAGGTGGCGGCCGGCATCGCCACCACCAGCGTCATCGCCTGCGCCGATCGCGAGCGGGCGCGACGCGCGCAGCAGTTGTTCATGCAGCCGACGTTTCGCGTTTACACCAACTCCGACGTGGTCGGGGTGGAGCTCGGTGGCGCGCTCAAGAACGTCATCGCCATCGGCGCCGGGATCAACGACGGCCTCGGCTTCGGCGAAAACACGAAGGCGGCGCTGGTCACGCGCGGGCTGGCGGAGATCACCCGTTTAGGCGTGGCGCTGGGCGCCGCCGCTGCGACCTTCATCGGCCTCAGCGGCATCGGCGACCTGGTGGCGACGTGCGCCAGCCGCCGCAGCCGCAATCACTATGTCGGCTACCACCTGGCGCGCGGCCGGGCGCTTGCCGACATCCTGGCGGGCATGGACAACATGATCGCGGAGGGCGTGCAGACCACGCGCGCGGCGGTGCGACTGGCGGAGCAGGCGGGAGTGGACATGCCCATCACGCGCGCCGTGCACGCGGTGCTGTTCGAGGATATGCAGCCCGCACAGGCGGTGCGACGGCTCATGCTGCGCGACGCCCGCGACGAGTGCGAGTGAGGGATATCGAACCGCCGATGGACGCCGATGGGGTCGGAGCGCGCCCCGATCAAGTCGGGGCGCGATAAGATGCACGAGAGAACCCTTGATGAGATCGTCCCCGCAGGCGCCCCGCAGGGCGCGGGCATATTCACCCGCTTGAATGATAACCGCTATATGTTCTGCTTGAACGATGCGTCGTTGGCTGGCTCTGGCGGCGGCAGATTGGAGTTGGGCCGGATCGGCGGGCGGCGTGAGCACGCGGAAACCTGGGGGCAATGCATCCAAAGGGAACTCATGGAGGAGGTTGGCTGCCGGGCGACGGTGGAATCCGCGGCGCAGTGCTTCTACGCTGATCTCGACGGGCACCCGTCCGAAATCGCGGTCAGCACCCTCCCCCGCCCCCTCCTCATCAGCCGGCAGCCGGTCTCCCGCGACGTGATCCCTGAAGGCGTCTACTATAACGTCGTCTTCTGGGCGCGCTTGCAGGGAGAGCCGAGGCCGCTGAGCGAGATTCACGGGCTGGTGCTGCTCGAAGAGGCGCTGTTGCGCTTAATCATGTCCGCGGCCTTCACCGTCCGAAGGCTGCAGGCTGCCGGAGTCGAGATCATCCCCGCACGGGAACTTGACCCCGATGCCAAGGTAGGCCTCGGACGTGCGCCAAGCGTACTTGTCGAGTTGCTCAACCGGGGCCAGGCCGGCTAGGCGCAGCCAAATGTGGCACGGGCGCCATCGCCTGTGATGCGGCGCCGGGCGCGGCGGCTAGGACCAGCCGGTGACGAGCACTCTCCACAGCAGCCGCGCGATGGCCTCGAACACGGTGCCGCCTTCCCCCAGCGGTCGGATGAAGACCTCCGTCTGGCGGAAGTATGGCCGCAGCAGCCACGCCATCTGTAGGCCCACCAGGCCGTACACTGCCGTCCACCCGCGCATCACCGCGAGGCACCGTTTGCGGGTGGGTTCATCTTCGTGCATCGCGGCCGTGGCCTCCATGGCGAAGCGCGCCCCGCACCAGCCGGCAATGGCGAATGCGACGACATTAGTGAACACCGTGAAGTAGTAGTCGCGCTCGCCCGAGAACATGATGAAGGCGACCACCGGCAGCAGGGCGAGCAGCACGGTCACGGTCGCCAGCAGCCCGGTGAGCACGACTGCGATCGTCTGCGCCCACGACATGCGCGCTCCGGCGAACGCGTTGAGGACGTACAATGAGGCCGCCGACAGCGCCAGCGTCGCCAGCAGCACCCACGGCAGCTTCACCAGGTCGTACCCCACCTGCCACCCGCCGGCGTAGATGCCGATGACCACGCCGTACGCGCCGGCGAATAGCACCACGTACGCAGTCATGCGCAGAGCCAAGGCGCGGGCGGCGGCGCCGGTGCGGAGAGCTGCGAATAGCTCCTCGCGGTGGTGAAATAGGCTCCCCACGACTCCGCCGAGGGGCAACAAGGCTCGAGCTTGCGCCGGCGCGCCGGTGCCTGCCATGCCTACCAACCCCGGCCCGAGAGCCACTCGATGAGCGTTCGCAACACGGCGACGAAGAAGTTCCCGCCGCGCGGCCGGATGAAGACATCGGTGGCGGTGAAGTAAGGCCGCAGCAGCCATGACATCTGGGCGCCGACGACGGCGTAGAGCACCACCCACCAGTTCACCAGCCGTCGCACCTTCGGGAACTCCGCCCGCTGGGCGTGAAGCTGTCTCATCGCGCGCACCAGGAAGCCCACACCGAAGGCTCCGGCCGCCGCGAAGACGACCACGTTGAGGAGCACCCAGAAGTGGTGGCTGTCGGGGGCCGTGAACATGAAGAACCATATCACCGGAGCGAAGGCGAGCAGGGTGATGGATACCACGGCCGTGGCGCTGAATGTCACCACGCTGACTTGGGCCAGGCTCAGCCCGCTGCCCAGATAGGCGCTGAAGACATAGAGCGTGGGCAGACACAGCAGGAGGGTGAAAACGAGCACCCACGGCAGCTTGATCGGGTCGTAGAGGGTCTGCCACCCGCCTACCGACACGCCGACGACGAAGCCATAGAACACAGAGCACACCACCGTCACCAGTAGCGCGTCCGCCGCATAGCGTCCCAGATGCCGCTCGTCGGCGATGTCCTGAATCACATGCGCGCGATACTTGAGCAGCCACTCGATGAGGCTCAGGCGGCCGGCGAGGCCGGCCCTGCGCGGCGCGGGCGGAGCTTGCGGGACATTGACGGGGCTTCCCTCCGGCGGCTTACCGGCGGTGACCGGCTGGCCGCACTGGGGGCAGAAACCGGCCTGCTCGGGGACATCGGCTCCACAGCGTACGCATGTCATGGCGGTACCCTCCTCAAGCTCGGTCTAGCATCACCCTGTCGCTGGCAGCGGCGAAGGGCGGCCCGGCTCTACGGCAACGCCGCCAGCACCTCCGCCGGCCAACGCTTGGTGAGGCGCATCCACCGCTGCAACTCCGTCGAGCCACTTTGAGGATCTGGCGGCAGGCCGGACACGCTGACCACGATGGCATCGTCACTGTAGTACATAGCGCCCTCAATATCACCCGCCTCGCTGATCGGCGAGACCTTGCGGCTGACGGTCAGGGTGGCCGGGCTGAGGTCGAGGGGCGCGTCTTGGTCGAGCTTTCGCGCCTCCCGGATCCATTGCACCAGATGTGCCTGCGCTTCGCCGCTCATCTCGGCGACGGGCACGCCCTCGCCCCAGCAGCGTTCCTTCTGCTGCGGCGTTAGCATGGAAAAGGCGCGGAACAGATGCCAGTCGTACCGCAGCGACATCGCGTTGGGGAAATATAGGCCCTTGTATTGGCTCGAGTACAGGCGCCACAGCCCCTCGCGCTCGCAATTTCGCACCAGCCACAGCTCATCGTCCAACCGCAGACACCCATGCTTCTTGATGCGCGCGGCGAGTTCCTTGAACAGCCAGGTCGGCGCCTCCTTGCCATCGGCTTCGAACCACAGCGGATTGCGCAGGCGCACCACGTCGCCCTCGCGCACCCACGCATAATCGAAGTCCACTGCCACCACGTCCAGGAACATCTCCAGCGGCGCCGGCGTCGGCCCGTCTCGCAGGTACCTGAATTGGAAGCGACAGTAGCTGTCGGCGACGACTTGCACCCCGTACTCCTCGTGCAGCGCGCGCTCGACCTGAGTCAACCCTGCGCCGCGCAGGTTGTCGCGGCGCGGCTTCATCTCGATCGTCGGCGGCGGAGCATGGGTGAACGCCTCGTTGGGCGTGTCGCGCGGGATGCGCCGCTGCCACTGGAACTTCAGGGTGTCGTCGCGCACGATGCCGAGTCTGTCCGCAGCCTCCGGCAGGCGGCGTCCCAGCCAGTCCTGCTGTGACCACTCGGGCACATTTCCAAAGCCGCCCGAAAAGATGTCGGAATTCGGCTGCCATATTGTCGTGCTGACGCCGGTCATGCCCCACTTGCCGTTGCGGTAGATCTTGTAGCCCGTCTGCCCCAGGCGATCGGAGCGCACATTGGCGGAGGGCTCATCGGTTTCCAAGCGGGACACGTGATCGCGCACCTGCGATTGCAGCTCGGCGGGCATCTGGTTGAACATGAGGATGGGCTTGCCGCCGTCGAAGAAGTCCTCGAATTGCTCCGGCGTCAGGTAGGCCAGCACCGTGTAGGGGTAGCTGTTGACCGCCAGATTGAGCGCCAGCTCGGGATCCTCACGGGCGATCTGCCTCAGTTGTCCATCGTCTGCGCCGAGGTTGGCAAGGGCGTCGCTGACCAGCTTGCGATAGCGGGCCTCTTGGGCGGCCCGGTAGCGCTCCATTGCCTTCGCGCACAGCAGCTCGCGGTCATCGGGCGACGCCAGGACGTACTCACCATCTCCGCGCTCCCACCGACCGCGGTACAGCTTCGCCACCTGCGCCAGCAAATCGCGCGCAGGCAGGTCATTGACGAAGACGTTGACCTTGTCGTTGTCCATCTGGCGCGCGGAGAGCCGGACGCCGGTGGCCGCTCCGATCCTGGCGAGCAGATCCGACACCGGCTCTTGCGTCAGGTCGAGGGTCAGAGGTTTAGCCAGGCGCTGATCGCCGAGCGCCGCTTCCCCCGCGTCGAACGTATCGGCGCGAACGGCATCTGGCACCGGCGCACAGACTATCCACCATGCGACTGCCACAACCAGGCCAATCGAGGTGCGACTGAGCATGATCGTCTCCTTCCGGGCGGATCATAAGCTCGAAGCCGGGAAACCGATGCGCGATGTGGAAAGCATGAAGGAGAAAAAGGGAAGAGGACACACGGCGATAGGGGAACGGCAAACCGCTCTTGCGCGTCGCGCTTCGTTTGCGTTCATGGCGATGCCCCTCGCCGCCTATTATACACCCTCAGGGCGGGCCTGTGCGCCGCCGCAGCGGGTCTATGCGCGGACGTCTTGGCGCAGCGCGCCGAAACGGCCCGCCGCTACCGATCCCACTCCGCGGGATAGGGGAACGTCGCCGCGTCCACGCCCGCCGCGATGACGCCCTTGCCCAGGCCCCGGCGCTCGGCGTCGAGCTGGGCGGCGAGGCGGTGGCGCGCTTCGACGAACATCGGCCGGCAGAACTCGCTGCTCCAGCATAGCTCGTCCAGCGGTTTCTCGCGCAGTCGCTGCAGGAACCCGGAGAACCCTCCGACCCCCTCCAGGTCTTTGCCGTAGATGTGCAGCGAATCCGACTTGTCGCAGTAGCGCCCCACTCGCACCTCGACCCCGCGGCGCTCTCCGATCTCCTGCGCCAGCAGGCGCTGCAGATCGGTGATGGCGAAGACGTTCATGAACCACGCCTTGTAGCCGTCGCGCGAGCGCCAGTCAGTGTTGAGGTTGAGCGTCCACGCGCCGTCCGGCGTCGGCAGCAGGCGCACGTGCAGGCGCTGCAAGCACGGCGGGTCTATGATGTGCGGGTCCACCGCCGGGATCCAGGTGACCACCTGGAAGCGCCGGCGGTACAGGTCGCGCGCCTCGCAGATCTGGTCGAGCATGGTCGCCACTTGATCTACCGGCTTGCCGTCGCCCGCGTCGTAGGCGCGGAGGCGCTCGTGGTACGTGTAGTTCCACTCCTCGCCGAAGCGGTTGACCCAATGATCGTGCACCCCCGCCACCACCTCCAGCCGGTAGATCTCCAGCTCCTCGAGGCCAGCGGGGATGGCCCGCTTGTGCAGGCGCGGCTCGGCGAAGGGCTCCTCGACGGTGACGATGACGGTGGCATCCTTGCTCTGGGGGTCGCCGGCGCGGTCGAAGGAGGTGGCGGTGTCAAGTCCGCCCTCGTAGAGGGCGAGCATGGCGTTCTGCCACGCCTCGGGCAAGGTGCGCCCGCTGACGGCGATAACGGGCTGGCTGCCGGGAATCATCTTAGGTCTTTCCCTTGTTAACCGCAGATTGCGCAGATGAGAAAACAAGAGACGGGCGAGAAGAGCAAGCAATCACAAGGAATTGGCTTCGCCCGCCATTTCCTTCCTCCCTTAATCTGTGTCATCTGTGAAATCTGTGGGTGGTTTCAGCGGTTCCCCCGTTGCGGACAGCGGCCGCCGCAGAGAAGTGACGCCGGAGATCAGCTCCCCCGCGCGCCGCACGGTGTCGGGGGTGAGGGTGAGCTGCGCGCACTCGATGCCGGCGTCGTCGAGCGCGCGCCGCCAGATCTCGTCGCGCTCGCGGTCGGGGGACTCGTACTCGTGCTCATAGACCACGCGGCGGATGCGCGCGCTAGCCATGAGCTTGGTGCACACGAAGCACGGGGCAAGGGTGGTATAGACCGTCGCGCCCTCGATGCTGACGCCGCGGCGGGCGGCCTGGGCGATGGCGTTGGCCTCGGCGTGGATAGCGCGGCAGATGTCGTACTTATCGTTCTCGCCCGCGCCCGCGCTGCGGCGAAAGCATACGCCTTTGTCCGTGCAATGGGCGACCCCCGGCATCGAGCCGTTGTAGCCCGTCGCCAGCACCTGGCGGTCGAGCACGATCACCGCCCCCGCCGGCCGCGACAGGCAGGTCGAGCGGATGGCCGCCAGCTTCGCCAGCAGCATGAAGTACTCGTCCCATTCGGGGCGCAAGCAAACCAGGCCGGGTGTGGTCGGAGCATCGGTCATGGGAGGAACTCGCGGGGCCATGATAGGCGGCGGCGCGGCGGGCTGTCAAGCGCCGCAGCCAATCGCCAGGAGCTTCGTTCTTGGCTGTCAGGGCAATCCGCCGCGTGGGCTGCGCCCGAACGCCTCTCCCCTCCAGGGAGAGGGCGCCCCGCGAGAGCGGGGCGGGTGAGGGTAAGTCGGGTGGAGCCGCACACCGCAGCCGTGTCACCCTCACCCAACCTCCCCCTTGAAGGGAGGGGGTGCCGAGCGAACCACGATAAGTCATTGCGGTTCGAGGAAGGCTCGCTAAAGACGGAGTTCTGGCCCAGTCGCCGCAACCAGTCTTGTTGCCGCCCTGTTCCCCCCCGGTGCGCGGCAGGTAAGTCCCCGCCGACTGGTGAACCCTTCCCGCGAAGGTGGGCTTTGGGGGTTCGCCTCAGAATGACATCTCCGCGATCATAGTCCCGATCCATGCGACAGCCATCTCACCAGCGGGCGGCAGTACTGCGCGCGGTCTGGCCCAAGCGCCTGCCGCGCCGCCTGTTCTACTTCTTTTGCGCAAAGGCGATTCGGCTGTGGCTGTTCGTCTTCTGCCATTGGCGGGTCAGCGGCCGCCGGCATTTCCCCCGGCGCGGAGGCGTCATCCTCGCCCCCAATCACACCAGCTACCTCGATCCCCCCGTCGCCGCCGTCGCCGTGGATCGCCAGGTCTTCTTCATGGCCAAGTCGGAGCTGTTCGAGGTGGCGCTGTTGGGGCCGCTCATCCACGCGCTGGGGGCGTTTCCGGTGCGGCGGGGAGTGGCGGATCGCGCGGCGCTGCGGCAGGCGGAGCAGATTCTTCGCGGCGGCGAGCCGGTCATGGTCTTCCCCGAGGGCACGCGCAGCCAGGATGGCCGCCTGACGCCGGCGGAGCTCGGCATCGCTATGCTGGCGCTGCGCACCGGCGCGCCGGTGGTGCCGATGGGCGTGGACGGCACCGATCGCGCGTTGGCGCGTCACTCCTTTATCATCCGCCCGGCGGGGATTCGCATCCGCATCGGCCCTGCGCTTACCTTCGACGACCTGCGCGGCGACGGCCCCCTGCGCCGCGAGACGGCGCAAGCGGCCGCCCGTCGCATCACCGCCGCCCTGGCCGACTTGCTGCCCCGCTGGCGAGCGGCAACGTGGCACCGCACCGCCAGAGGCGGCTAAACCCCGGCTGTGATACCGCCCTGGGCATAGACAAAACCTGGCCGCCGAAGCGTCAATGAAGACGGGAGGGCGTGACTGCATGGAGGCACTCTCCGACGCAGGCGACGCGGTGGCGCTGGACCGGCCCCGAGCAACCGGAGCGCGCGCCGACCTCGGCGGGCTCTACGATGGACACGCCGCCGCGGTATATCGGCTGCTGCTGGCCGTGCTGCGCTCACCGGAGGACGCGCAGGACGCCCTGGGCGAGGTTTTCCTCAAGGCGGCGCGCCGGGATTGGCGACGCATCCGCAACCCCCGCGCCTACCTGCTCGCAAGCGCCCGCAACCAGGCCATCTCGATGCTGCGCAGGCCCCATCGCGAGCAGCCCACCGACCCCTCCCACGCCTGCTTCTTCGATGCGAGTTGCCTTGACCAGGAGCAGGCGCTGCCGGTGGAGCGCGCCGAGGGCGCCCTGCGCGAGCTGCCACCGGACCAGCGCGAGGTCGTCGTTCTCAAGGTCTACGAGGGCCTCACCTTCGCCGAGATCGCCGCCATCACGCGCGCGCGACCGAATACCGTCGCCAGCCGTTATCGCTATGCCATCGAGAAGCTGCGCCGCGCGCTGGGGGGTGCTGAATGACACCAAC
>DATLAK010000101.1 GCA_035527535.1 Armatimonadota bacterium | reverse complement strand
GCTTGTGCCTCGCCTCCTTCCCTTGTTTTCTCTTGCCTGCCGCGGCCGGCCCGCGAGAAAAGAAAAGCCTTCCCGCGGAAACGGGAAGGCGCGGACGCGCGAAACCGATAACCGAGTCCCGTGCTCACGGGCCCCGGAATGGCATCTTCGCCCTCGCCTTTCTCCCCGCGCAAGCGCAACCGAGCTGCGGGCGAGCGGTGCGACCATGGCCGCCCGGCTGGGCGCGCCTCCTCATCTTTCCCGCCTGTGGGTCAGCGTCGTCCACGGATTCTCCCATAAGTCAAACCACTGGGGCCGACCCCCTGGCCGTTCCCCATCCGCGCTGAGGCTGGCTCGGCGTCCGTCGCCGCCGCGGCCCACTCAACGGGCCGCCGCCGAACCGCCGTCAAAATAGTATCAGACGGTGCGGCCGCGGTCAAGCCGCGTCGCAAGCAGATCAGCGCGCCGCCCGCAGCGCCTGTTCCACCGTGGTGCGAAAGCCCTGAATCATCTGCGCGTTTTCGAGCACCCCGATCTCCAGCTCGTACTCGCGGCGCTCGCCCGGCTCCAGGAACTGCAGCGTGCCCCGCTCGCGCTCCTTGGCGCGCCCCTCGACCAGGCAATTGGCGGGCTCCATGCCCACGACATAGTCCACCTGGCCCATCATCTTCCACTCGGTGAAGCGCGGTAGCTGGTCGGCCCTATAGGCCACATAGAAGCCGAAGCCGTGGCCGCCCGCAAAGCCCTCGTTGGCCAGAGCGGCGCGGATGCGCCCGTCGGCATCCGCCGCCAGCTCATGGTAATAGACCTGCTCGAGGTAGCCCGGAATCGGCGCCGGGAAGTCCGCGTAGAGCTCCTTGCCCTTCTCCGCCTCGGCGTCACGCGGCGTCGCCTTGAGGGTGGGGGAGATCAGTCGCCCCCCGGGGCCCACCGCGGGGTAGCCGCCGTTGATGTGGTAAAGCATCATGTGCTCGGTGGTGCGGAAGCCCACGTTCTCGACGACATCGCGCAGGAAGAAGCGGCTCTCCCCAAGGCGCGCGGTGATCTCGCGCGTGAGCAGAACGTTCTCGCCGAAGATGACCGCCTCCTGTACCTGGCCGCGCAAGGTCATGATGTAGTCGTCGCCCTGCCAGCGTTCATGCACCGCGATGCGGCCCGCGGGGAGGTTGGAGACGCGTCCGTGCAACCCCAGGCTGCGGCCCTGGTCCACGCTCGGCACGCCGGCGGTAGTAAGGCCGCAGGTCGCCACCAGCCCGCCGAAGAACGTACGCAGCCAGCCCAGCCCTTCCGGCTCGAAGAACCACGGGCCGGCGACGGCGCTGGGCGAGCGCCACGCCAGCGGGATGCCCCGCCAGTCGGCGCCTGCGATGTCCAGCCCCCGGCTGATGACGACGCGAAAACGAAAACCGCTGCCGGTGCTGATGTCCGCGACCCGAACGCCGGCCTCGACCCCTTCATCCAAGACCGCCAGTTCGATCCCGCACACCTGGCGCATGCTGCCGACGCGCTGGAGCAACTCGTTGCGAGTGATCTGTTCCCCGAATAGCTGAGCCATGGCGGGCCTCCTGTGACTGGGCTGCGAGGAATTGTAGGTCAAACCGTACGGAAACGCAAGCGCAAACGGCGGGCAGGAGCGGGTTCGCGGAAAGAGGGGATTCGCGCGTTCACCAAATCGAGTACGTGCTGGCGTCCAGTGCAGTCAGGGTCGAGCTGCTGTGCACCTCACCGGTGGAGCTGTTGTAGGTCCAGTCGGCGGCACCGGTGAAGGGGTCCGCGGGAAGGGAGCCGCTGCCAGTGCGCAAGTACGGGCCTTCGTACCCCGCGCGGTCCACGCTCATCCCCCGCCCGTCAACATCCGCGCTGACGGCGCTGCCATCGGCTGCCATGAGGTCGGCCAGCGAAGGTGGCCAGGCGGCGGTGTTGGCCTCAAAGCGCTCGATCGCGTCGCGCAACTGCTTGAGGTCGGCTCTGAGGGACGCCTCCTTCCCCCGCCGGCCGGCGGCGGTCAGCCTGGGGATTACGATCAGCGCGAGAATGGCGATGATGGTGATTACAATCAACATCTCGATCAGCGTGAACCCGCGTTGTCTGGAGAGGAACCTCTGCATCTCTTGGTCAACCGTCGCTTTGCGTAAGCCCTGGCACAGCGTCCCCCGGTGCCCATCCCTCTGTTGAGATTATTCCACAATGGCGCCGCTGTCTGGAGGGCGGCGCGCAACAGGAAAGGGGCCGCCGGCGGCGGAATATACGCGCTCTGGAGGTCGGCGTGCGCCCCATAATCCGCGAGATACCCTATCCGGACGACCCCTTCGCCTCGTTTTGCGCGCTGGCGCGCCTGCGCGCGCCGTTTTTCCTGGACAGCGCCCTGGTTGACGGTCGCTCGGGGCGCTGGTCGTTCATGGGCGCCGAGCCCTTCGCCCTCCTGGAATCGAAGGGCGCGAGGCTGCGCGTGTCGGGGCTGAGGGCTGACGGTGACCGTCGGAGCCCCTTTGCCGCGCTCAAGACCCTGCTGTCGCGCTTTCCCCTTGCTCGCGAGCCCGGTGATCCACCCTTCCTGGGGGGCGCGGTCGGCTACTTTGGATATGACCTGCGCCACTTCGTCGAGCGCGTGCCTCACGGGTGTGCGGACGACGCCGCCGTGCCCGATTGCCGCCTCGGGTTCTACGACGCGATCGTGGCGCTCGACCACCGGCAGCGGCGCGCGTATGCGATCGCAGCGCCGGTATTCGAGAAGCAGCACGAAGAGGCCGTGCAGCGCGTCCAGCGGATGGCGGCCTTGATCTCCAGGCCGTCCGCGGGAGTGCTTTCGCCGCCGTCGCGCGGCGGGCCGCGGGCGGCTCTGGCGGCGCACCCCGTGCCCGGCTGCTGGGACCTCTACTCGAATTTCACGCGCGACGGCTACCTGGAGGCGGTGGGACGCGCCAAGGAGTACATCGCCGCCGGCGACATCTACCAGGTCAACCTCTCCCACCGCCTGACCGCCCCCGTCAGGTGCGGAGCGCTCGATCTCTACGGGCACCTCCGCGCGATCAATCCGGCGCCGTTCGCGGCCTACCTGGACTGCGGGGACTTCGCGGTCTTGAGCGCGTCCCCGGAGCGCTTCCTGCGGGCTCGCGGGGCGCAGGTCGAGACGCGGCCGATCAAGGGCACGCGCCCGCGCGGGGCAACGCCACCGGAGGACGAGCGGCTTGCCCGCGAGCTCTTGACGAGCGAGAAGGACCGCGCGGAAAACGTGATGATCGTGGACCTGGAGCGCAATGATCTCGGTCGCACCTGCGCCTACGGCAGCGTGCACGTGACCGAGCTATGCGCGCTCGAGAAATACGAGACCGTGTTTCACCTGGTTTCGACGGTGGTGGGGCGACTGCATAAGGAGTTCACCGCGGTTGACTGCCTGAAGGCTTGTTTTCCCGGCGGCTCCATCACCGGCGCGCCGAAGGTGCGCAGCATGGAGATAATTGATGAGCTCGAGCCCACCTGCCGCGGCATCTACACCGGGGCCATCGGCTACGTCTGCTTCTCCGGCGACATGGACACCAGCATCGTCATCCGCACCCTCGTGGTCAAGGACGGGTGGGCGCATTTTCAGGTCGGCGGCGGCATCGTCGCCGATTCGGAACCGGCGGCTGAGTACCAGGAAACGCTGGACAAAGCGCGCGCGCTTATCACCGCCGTGGCGCGGCCGATGGGCATGGTGCGGGCATGACCGGCTCGACGCGCCCTGGAGACCTGGCCTACCTCAACGGCGAGATCGTCCCCACCGATCGCGCCCGCGTGCCGTTGCTGGATCGCGGCTACCTCTACGGCGAGGGCCTGTTCGAGACCATGCGGTCCTATGGTGGGCGCATCTTCGCCCGCGACCGTCACCTCGCGCGGCTGCGATCATCGGCGGCGGAGTTGGGCCTCGAATTCGGGGTGGGGGAGGACGACCTGGCACAGGCGCTGGCGCTTACCCTCGAGGCCAACCGACTGGCCGACGCTTACCTGCGCCTGACTGTTTCGGAGCAGTGTGACGCGCCTGGGATCGAGGCGCGGTCCGGGCGCTTCAGTATCAGCATCATCGCGCGGGCGCTGGAGATGCGCGCGGCCCCGCCGCCCCCGGTAACCGCCATCACCTTGCATCCGGGCTCGGCGCCGGCGGCGGCCCTGGCTCGCCACAAGACGTTGAGCTTCCTCGCCTACATTCGCGCGCGCGCCGCCGCCCGCCGGGGCGCGGTGGACGAGGCCCTGCTCCTCAACTGCGCCGGGGAGATCACCGAGGCCACCACCGCCAACGTCTTCTTCGTCATTGACGGGCGCCTGGTAACGCCGTCTGTGGAGTGCGGGTTGCTACCGGGGATCACGCGCGCGGTCGTCCTCGACCTTGCGCGCGCCCAGGGGATCGAGGCGGTCGAACGCCGCGTCCTGCCGGCAGAACTCGGCATGTGCAGCGAATGCTTCCTAACCAACAGCATCGTCGAATTGCAGCCGGTCACTCGCATAGACGGCAGACCGATCGGCGCCGGCGATCCGGGCCCGGCATGGTCGGCGCTGGCGCGGGCGTATGCGCGCACGGTCGCGGCTAGCGGTGCTTGAAGGCCTCCGGGTGCAGCCGGGCAGCGATGACCTCGATCCCCTCGACGATGCGAGGTCCCGCCCGAGCGACCGTGTCCGCGTTGATGACGTACACGCGGCGGTGACGCACCGCCGAAAGGCCGCGCATACTCGGGCGCTCGACGAACGCGCGCACCTGGTCCGCCTCCTCGCCCCCCGCCATCGAGCTTAGAAGAATCACCTCCGGGTCCTGCGCCAGGAGCATCTCGACGCTGTACTGCTTGTATCCTTGGATACCTCTCGCCGCATTGCGAGCGCCGGCGAGGCGAAGCAGGTGATCGGCGAAGGTGTCCGCGCCGGCGACCCACAGCGGGTCCTGCTGATAGATCATGATTACCGTCGGCTCGGCCAATCCCGCGACCTGTTTGCGAACGGCCAACAGGCGCGCGCGCGCGGCCGCCACCAGTTGCGCCGCTTGCGGGCGCCGGCCCGTGAGCGCACCGACGGCGCGGATGCACGCCATCACCTGATCGAAGTCGCGGGCGTCGGCGGCGTAGGTCGGAATGCCGGCTCGGGCCAGCGTGCGCAGCACCGGCCTGGGGTTGAGGCGCGTTCCCAGCGCCAGCTCCGGCGCCTGCGCCAGGATGCGTTCCACGCTGGGGTTGACGATGCCGCCGATCTTGGGCTTGGCTTTCGCTGCCGCGGGGTAATCGCAGTATGCGGTAACGCCGACGATCCTGTTTCCGAGCCCGAGCGCGAAGAGGATCTCGGTCATCGCCGGCGCCAGGGAGACGATGCGCTGCGGCTCCGCGCGCACGGTGACCCGGTTGCCTAGTGCGTCGCGCTGGGTCACCGGGAAGTCGTTGCCCCCGGCGTTGGCCGGCCGGGCGTCCGGGACGGCGCACCCGGCCAACAGCAGCACCGCCAGCGGCAGCAGCGAAGCAGGCCTCATCACTGGTCGCCTCCACCGCCTGGGGCTGGTCGGACGCGGAATGCCGTCAGGGCGCAACGCGGCCCGCGGCAGGGATCCGCCCCCCGGCCTGGGTGCTTCAGTCACGGTCGTAGAGCGAGTTATCGGTGCCCACGAATCCAAGCTGGTGCTCCTTGAAGACCGCATCCGGGTAGGTCCACCCGCTGCCGCGCGACAGGCCCATGCGCATGCTCTTGACGTGGCCGTCGCAGAAGGCGACACCTGTCATCCCGTGGTGGCGGAAATGGGTGGAGGGATCGGCCGGCGAATTGTTGTAGGCCTCGTAGTACGGAGCCTCTACAAACGAATACTCGATGAGGGTGCCGGTGCCGGTGTAGGTCGTCATGTCCCAGTCGAGGGTGGCGGTCTCGGCCAGCATGATGGTGTCCGCGGGCGACGTGATGTCGGCCTCCGACGCCGGGACCAGTGAAGCCGGCCAGGGTGCCGGGGAACCACCGACATACTGCGCGTTGTAGCCGTATCCCCCGGTCCCCAGCTCGAAGGCGATGGATCCGCTTGCGGGATGGAAGGACTTGCAGATCTTGATCTCGCGGCTCTTCAGGTAGGGATAGATGGGCCCGCGGGTCGGGTCAAAGGCCTCCGTGGTGCTGCTGCGGGCCCCATGCCAGCGGGTGAGGTTGGCCTCGTCCCACGCGGGCACGAAGGTCCCGTCGTGGTCGTCCGCATACATCAGCATCGCCATCGCCAGCTGCCTGACGTTCGACAGGCAATTGGACTGGCGCGCGGCGTCCCGGGCCGTCGCGAACACCGGAAACAGCAGCGCCGCCAGGATGGAGATGATCGCGATCACCACCAACAACTCAATCAGGGTGAAGCCTGCGTTCCTCAAATCCAGTGCCTCCTCAAGGTAGTGTGACTCCATGGCGGCGGTCCGCGAACCGCCTCCACCCTTCGGGTGCGCAGCCCGGAAAACGCAAATGCCCCAGACGCTGGAAGCGCTGGGGCATGGGAATACTGCGCGCTCACCCCCTTCCCGCGAAGTTGGTTATGAGCCATCAGCGAACAGATCGGTCTCCTGGCTTCCGCTTCATCCCGCCCTCGGTAGGGGCAAGGCATGCCTTGCCCCTACCGAGGGTGAACCTCGGCCCGCGCCTTCCCATCCCTTGAACGGCGGGGACAGTGGCCTGGTTGCGAGCCTCGTCAGCGGTTACAGTTGCGGGGCAGCGACGGCTTCACACCGTCTTCCCGTACATCTGTCCGCGCGAGTATTGACTTGTCAAAGCCCAACCCTATCAACGTTA
>DATLAK010000100.1 GCA_035527535.1 Armatimonadota bacterium | reverse complement strand
GCGCCGGAAGCAGTGTGGCGCTTCTACAACGGGCGCTGCAACGTGGAGAACCTGATCAAGAGCCTGCCCTGAGTGAAACGAAGGGAGGGGCGGCTGGGGTTGGGGATGGACGAGGTGTGCTCGCACTCGTGGGCGGCGAACATGCTCCACAATTGGCTGGCGCTGTTGGCGGGGAATATCGCGGGATGGTTTGGGGAATACGTGCTGGGCTTGGAGCGACGCCACAGCATCGCCCTGGTACGGGAGCGGCTGCTGCGCATCCCGGCGCGCTTGATCCGCAGCGGGCGGCAGTGGGTGCTGCGCTTGTCGGCGCAGTATCGGCATCTCAATCTGTTCCTGCGGGCGCATCAACGCTTGCGTGCGGGACCGACCTTCGCCTGAGTGCGACGGATTCATATCCTTGCTCACCAACCCCGGGCGACCGGGGCTATGGGCGTTGTGCGCGACGCCGATCTGCGGGCACATGGCAGGGGTGGGCGGCCCTCCCCACTCCATTTCCGAGCCACAAAACCCGCATCGCGCCTCCCAGTCAAACCATTAAGCCACTCACGCCCTGTCCGAATGCTTCCCGGCTCGCGCAAAACGCACACCGGCGGGCCTTACGCATAATCTGGGTTAGAGGGAGCCGTCGCCGGCGCCCCGCCCAGGGGACCCGGCTTGCTCAGGCGCGCATCGATTTGGCTGAGAATCTGCCGCGCGCGCTCCAGTTCCATCCCCTCCAGGTCCACCTGCGCGTATCCGATCAACCGGCGCATCAACTCCACCGACAGGCGGCTGGGCGCGTCCAGGCCCTTGCCCTCTTCATCCTGCAAGCGGTCCAGCAGCCGCGCCGCCTGCTGGCGCAGCGGGGCCCGCAGAACCTTACTCACCTCCAGCACCGTGTGCGCCTGCACGCCCCCCGCGTCATCCAGCAGGCGCGCATCCACTCGCTGCTCGCCGGCGTCCGTCAGCAGGTCCGGCAGGCTGACCTCTATGACCGCGCTCCCCGATGGGGGCTCAAGCGGCATCAGGAACTCGGCAGTCTGCTTGCCGTCGCCAGTCACCGTCATTTCGAGATTCCCGCGCAGCGGCCGCTCCGCGTCCCTGGACTCCGTGTACAGGCGCACCCTCCCAATGTCGGCGAAGGAGGCGTAGTTCTGACCCATCAGCCAGTCAATGACCGGTCCCTCTTTCTTCTCTTGCGACTGCTGGACATTCAGCACTCCATCGAAGGCCGCGCGCGTGCCGCCTGCCGGCGACCCGTGAGGAATTGTACTTGCCGTCTCCACCCCCTCGGCCACTAGCCCCAGGGGCCCCAGATTCGCGTTTAGCGTGGCGTGCACTCTCCCCAGCGGCCACGCCGCCTTCGTCCTCGCCGACCCTCTTGTCGCCAGGCAAATGACGTCTCCGCCGGAGGTGGCGTAGACGATCTCCAGCAAGCCGTCGTTGTCTATGTCGTGCAGGGCGGGGCCGGAGACTATGTTCACAAGGCTGATGCTCCTGCTCCACACCAGTTCGCCCTTCGCGGAAAGGCAGTACAGGGTTCCGTTCTTGCTGCCGAATATCACCTCCGGGCGGCCGTCGCCGGTGACATCGCCCACCACGGGCGGATATGAGACTATCATTTCCTCCGCGTCCTGCGGGACGAAGGTCCACTTCGGCTTGCCCCCAGCATCCACGCAGAATAACTTCTTGTGCCCGCCGTACAAAACCTCGGGCCGGCCGTCTCCATCCAGATCCGCGGCGGCCGTCGAGTTAGTGATCTGCCCGTCGCTGGGCGCCTGCCACAGCACCCTGCCCGTCTTGCCCTCCGCGCAGTAGAGATTCCGGTCCCACGACCCGAAGAGGGCCTCGATGCTGCCGTTGCCGTCCAGGTCGATCAGTATCGGCCCCGACGCGTTCTCCGCGCCGGTCTTGATGCGCCACTTCATTCGCCCGTCGCTGGCCAGGCAGTAGAAGAAATCATCCTTGCACCCCCACAGGACTTCAGCCCGCCCGTCGCCGTCCACGTCGCCCACCGCCGCCGGGTCGTAGATGGAATTGGGGCAGGCAAATACCCACCTGATTGCGCCCTCCGGCGTCAGGTTGTGCACGCGCCCGTCCTCGCCCGTGACTGCTATCACCGTCTCCCCAGTGGCGTCGGTTGCCATTACCGGCCCCCCGTAGAGCGAGCCCGCCCACAGCTTGCGCTGCCACGACACCCGGCCCTCCGCATCCAGGCAGTACAGCCACCCGTCGCGCGACAGCGAGAGCACCCTCTTCTTTCCGCTCGCTGGCTCCTCCAGCACCGCCACCGACGCGCACAGCCGTACCTGCTCCGGCGGCTCGTACCTCCACCGTTCCCGCCCCTGCGCGTCCAGACAGAACACTATGCCGTAGTCGCGCGTGTTGAAGAGCACGTCCCACTGCCCGTTTCCGCGCAGGTCGGCGACGTTGATGTTGCCCTCGACAGTATCCGGCACGCGCGCCTCCCACTTCACTTTCGGCGCGGGGGCCGCGTGAGCGTGGGAAACTGCCGCCGCCAGCATCACGGCGGCAAGGGGCCTGAACGTTACCTTGGCAAAACGCCTCATTCTCTGCCTCCTGCGAAGTGCGCCGCCTTCGCTCGCGCCTGTGCCGGCGTGTGCTGGGAAACCCCGCGCGTTACCCGGCCGGCTCCAGTTTGAAGACCTTCACCTCCAGCGGCTGGAGGATGTCGCGCAGGATTCCTCCCTCAGTGGTCAGTTTCGCGCCGCTCAGTATGTCCTCGGCCTCATCCGAGATTCGGAGCGGGGCCCTCATCGCCATCTCTCTGGGCCTATCTGCGGGCGCGTTTGCCGCGATTACGAAGAAGCGCCTGCCCACGTTCATTATGTTGGCATGCACGCCCGGCTCGGTCACCAGGCGCCCGACGCTGCTGCCGTTCAGGAATATGGGCATCTGGGTCTTCACGTCGGCGGTGATTCGCGATACTTCATCCCATTTCTTCTCGAAAACCCCCGCGCGACGTCGCCATTGCCGGAGTCCCGAAAAAGGTCGAAGTACGAGTAGAAGATCATGCTCTGGGCTCCGTGAAGGTCGGCTCGCGGTCCTTCTCCTCGCCGCTGTATATGGCCTACTTGTGCAACTGCGGTACCACCCACACCGGCTTGCTCTCGTGCATCGCGTCGACTGCCTTGTGTTGAGGTTCAGCAATCATGGGACAATTCCGGGGGTGAATTGAGATGCAGGTCCGGTGTCCCTGCGCTTGCATCTTGTTCCGTCCTCACGAGCTTGCGATAGCTCTCGCGCCTGGCCACCCGGGTGTCGATCTGTAGCGCTCTTCGCCACACCAGGCTCGCCTCCCTCCCTCGAAGGTATGGCGGGGTAACGACCGGCTGTCGGCTGCGTGGTCCGCACTGGGGTGCCACCCGCACCAGATGGGCCATGGCTCGCAAGAGGGCGAGACGCGGGTTCGAAGTGAGTGAGTCCGACTCCGCGCAGGAATCGAAACCGCCGTCAGTGGGACAGCCCCATTCGTGCTCAGAAACAGCGATTCTCTGTTTCGGACTTGACCCGCGAAGTCCACAGCTTTCAGAGAATCAGAGAGGCCGGACGCCGTTTTCGGGGCAAGACGGGAGCGAAAAGCGATCAGCCAGTCCACAGTTTTCCGGGCCTGCGACTGCCGGAATACGGCGAATCGCGCGCGTGAATCGGCCATTTGGGCCTGTAGGCCCCGCGCCCTCCGTCTTCGCAGAGAGAGGTTTCGAGCGCGATAGGTTGGTGGAGGAAGACATCCTAGCATCGAAACAACGGGGCTTCGGACGAGCAGGCGGATTTCGATGCCAGGTTAGTCTGGCGAGACAACGCCGCGCCCGTCGAAATACAATACGTAGCTGTCCCCATCTATGGGCCCTGCTGGTCGCGCGCACGCGCCGGCGTGCGCGAGTCATGCCGGGCAGAAGGGACGGGCGAGCGAAGATCCAGGCGCAGGCGGCGCACGCAGAAGGCGTCGTAGTCCACGCCGTCGTGCTCATGGCCCGAGAAGACCAGGTGCAGGGTGCTGCCGTCAATCCATTTGCTCGGCAGGCGATAGCTATGCACTCCGCGGAGGTTCCAGTTCGCCGCATGGTAGGCGGTCGTCCACGGCCCCCAGGGCTCGGGGGCGTCGAAGATTCCCCAACCGCCGTCGCGGTCGAAGGCCAGCGCCAGCAGATAGCGCTTGATCTCAGGGTGATAGACGGCATCCGTCCGGGCGCAGCGGCCCGGGTATTCGAAAACCGCGCCGCGCCTCGTGATGTCGCGCGTCCAGATCGGGCGGCCGGAAGCGTCGAGGCTGGCGAACAACTCATACGCGCTGCGATCGCGCAGGCGCTCCTTGCGCACCCGCGCCAGCACCAGCCGATCGTAGGACTCATAGGCGCTTGGCCCATCGGGCGAGTACGTATAGACGTAATCGTCGCGGGCGCCGGCGTAGTTGCGGCCGAAGTTGAGAAACGTCGGGCAGCCAAAGCTGGTGTCGAAGCGAAAGCCCCATTGCCAGGTGCGCCCATGATCCGCGGACCACGCGAGCTGCGAATTGCCGACATTGCGCACCCACATGTAAAGGACGCCGTCCACCATTAACATGCCGCTGGCCTTGGGGCCGCGCTCGCCCTCGCCTTCCCGCTCGCCGCTGGCCGAGCGCACGTTGGCGCCGCGAAAGTCATCGGCGGAACCGGCGATCTTGGCGAAGCCCAGGCTGAGCTTGCGGTCCGTTCCCGGCGCGAAGCCCCAGCCATCGCCATAGCCCGCGTACTGGCGGTCATCATCGCCCCAGGTGATGGGCCAGTTGTCGCTGCCCACCGCGTGGCGGACGATGGCCGAAACCGGGGCGAAGCTCACGCTGCGTATGATGTCGCTCGGCGGGTAGGGACTTCGGTCGGCAATCGCCCGCATCAGCGGGTCGAACACGTGCCTCTCGGACCCGCCCCAGAACTCCTCGTCATTTCCCTCCAGCGACTCGCCCATCCTCACGACGATGAGATCGAGGCTGGGCACCACCAGCAGCAACTGGTGGCCCGCTCCCGCGCCGGCGAAGGCGTCGCGCGGCAGCGATGCCCAAACCCCGTCGAAATTCGTGTACCAGCACAAGCCCGCCGCGGGCTGTGGATTGTCCGCGGATCGCGGCGGCAAGGGCGTCCCCGCGTAGGACACCATCTCCTCAACCCACGCCGGTGTAAGCAGTTGCCTCCCCTGCCAGTCGCCCCGGCGCAGCATGAGCCGCGCCACCCGGGCCACGGCGCGAGCCGTGCACGTGGCCCCGCCCCAGTTTGCGTACAGTTTCATCCCATCGAGTTGCGACGGCCCCTCGTAGCCGATGCGCCAATCGCTCGGGGGGACCCCGATGGGGTCCATGATCCGTTGCTTGAGCAGGGCGCGCAGGTCTGACTGCGGCGCGCCCCTCAGGCTGGCGGTCACAGCGTACGCCAGCGCCGCCATCCCCGGGTTGCTGTAGGCGTAGCCGGCGCCCGGCGGGAAGACCACGGGCGCCTGATTGAGGGCGACGGAGAATGGGTCTGCCGTTGCGCTCCAGAAGTCCCGCTTCCATCCCTCCAACTGGTGGTGCGACTTGCCCGGGGAGTTGGCATCCTCGATGCCGGACGAGTGAGTGGCCAGGTGACGGATGGTGATCTGGGACTTTACCGGGTCGGCTTCCCAGGCCGGAATGTATTTCCACGCCGGGTCATCCACGCGAATTCGCCCGTCATTCAAGGCGACCAGCAGCGACATGCCGCCCAGCAGTTGCTTGGCCAGCGACGCGGTGTGCCAGTGCCGGTCCGGCCCGTGACCGGGGGCGTACCATTCGTAAACGATGCGGTCGTTCCTGATGACGACTAGCGCGCGCGTTCTGCGTTGCGCGAGCGCGTCGCGCAGCGTATCCAGCTTGGCGCCATCCATCCCCTGGCTCTCGGGCGAAGCCGTCTGCCAGGTGAAGGCGCTCCCCGCCGCGGCGACACTTGCACCAGCGACGACGAGGAACAGCGCCGCCGCCTCGACCATCGCCCGACGCCCCCGACAGATCGTGTGCGTAAGCCTCATGCCGGTTGCTCCTCGCACGCGACCGTAATGCCCCATATTTCCGCGGCTTCGGCAGCAGGCTGCCGAAGCCCTGCAGGGACGTCCGCTCACAGCATCGGAAACACGGCGGTCCGGGGCTGCTGAGGGTCCCACGCCTATAGGCATCTGCCGGTACTTGGGCCTGGGAGAGGAGACGTTTCGATCGCAGGCCCGTCTGGTCGTGGTGGAGGAAAACGACCTGGGATCAAAACCCGCGGAGGAATCCGATCCTCCTGCCGACAGCGACCCGCCGGGCAGGCAACGGAGGTTGGCAGATGATCAGTGCCACAGCCGCCCGGACACCCTCCATGCCAGTTCCGTTACTCGACGCGAAGGCGGCGCCCAAAGGCGCCACGCGCCCTCAGCCGCTTCGCCGGCCCTTCAGCAAGAGACATGTAGGCTATGCCGGCCGCTTGACAGTCCGGCCTATTCGTAGTATCCTTTGTAGGAAAGGTAGGAGGCTCCCTACTATTATGGTGCGTGCACCAGGCCAAAGGTACTATGGTTCGACGGTAATCGGGGAAAAGGGGCAGATTGTCATCCCGGCGGAGGCGCGCAAGGCCTTTCACCTGAGCGCGGGAGACAAGGTGATGGTGTTCGGCAACGAATCCGATGGGCGGATGAGCATCATGCGAGCCGATGCCGTCGCCGAGTATGTCAGCAGAGGTCTCAGCAAGTTCGGGGAGCTCGCTCGCGTGCTGAGCGAGGAGACCCCGACGGGAGATACCCCCACTGGCCCCGACTCCTCCGATTCCCCTGGCGCTGCGGGCACGGGATGACGGTTCCCGGCTGAGGTGAGCGAGGTCGCCGACCGATGAGCGAAGAGAGCACGGGCGACTCTTCGTCTGCGTTCGAGCAGGCGCAGGGGCACCCCAACAATCTTCCGGACGATGTTCGTTCCTGGCTGGAGGGTTTGCTCCGGCCTGACGAGCGAGTGGACGCGTCACTGTGCGCCGACCTGCTCCGGGACGGGAGCTACGGGGAGCGCTGGGCCTTTCTCACGCCGCAGCGCCTACTGGTGGTGGCGCCCGTGGATGGACAGGGCGCCGAGGTTGAGTTGGAGCTGGCGACCGATCAGATCACCGGGTGCCGGATTCGGGATTTCGTGTCGAGCGGGACGCTCGAGGTCACAATCCCGGAGCAAGGGCTGGAGCTGGTGCGCTTCACGCGGGGGTTTCGAGCGGAAGCGGCCTCGATGTGTTTCTCGCTGGAGCAGATCGCGCGCGGCAACGCACAAAACAAGAACGGCGAGGCGGCTGCCGCTCGCCAAGCGCCTCCTCGATTCGACGCGTCAGCCGGTCGTTGCCCGAAGTGTGGCCGGGTGCTGCCCCGCCGGTCGCAGACATGTCTTAACTGCCTGCAGCGAGGGAAACTGGTCGTTCGCCTGTTTTCCTATATCTACCCCTATCGCTGGCTGGCGGTGGTGGGCCTGGCGGGCACCCTCGCTCTCGCCGCGCTGCGTCTGGTGCCCACCTACCTCACGAAGTACCTGATTGATGATGTGATTGGGGGCAACGACCTCAACCGCCTCTTGGTCGTGATCGTCGCCTTGATCGCGGTGGCCTTGGGCACGGCGGCGATCGGAGTGGGCCGCACCTACGTCATGCAGTTGGTCGGCAATCACCTGATGTACGACCTGCGCACCCAGGTGTTCGATCATCTCCAGTTGCTTACCCTCAGCTACTACAACCGCCATCAGACCGGGCACATCATGGCGCGGGTGACCAGTGACATCGTGCGCTTGCAGACCTTCATCGCCGAGGGGCTGCAGGACATCATCGTCAATGTGGTTACCATGGTCTTGATCTGCGGGCTGCTGTTCTGGCTCGACCCGCGGCTGGCGGTGATTGCGCTGGTGCCGATCCCCCTGATTACGGTCGGGGCCTACTGGTTCGGCCGGCGCATCCATCATCTCTATCACAAGATCTGGCGGCGGATGTCCCGCATCAGCGCGGTGCTCGCGGACACCATCCCGGGGATCCGGGTGGTCAAGTCCTTCGCCCAGGAGCCGCGGGAATCCCGTCGCTTCGAGGCCAGCAGCGCGGATCTTTTCGACCAGGAGCTGCGCGCAACGCGCCTGGGCTCGCTGTTCTTTCCCAGCATCGGCTTCCTGACCTCGCTCGGCTCAACGCTGGTCCTTGGCTTAGGCGGGTATCTGATGCTGACTCAGCCCGACGGGCGCTTGACACTGGGCTCTCTGGTTGCGTTTCTCGGGTACCTCGTGCAGTTCTACCAGCCGGTGACGAACCTGGGGCAGATCAACCACCGCCTCCAGAATGCAGCCACATCGGCGGAACGGGTTTTCGAGGTGCTCGATGCCACGCCCGAGGTGCCCGAGGCCCCGGGGGCGACGGTGCTGCCCGGCATCAAGGGCGAGGTCGAGTTCCGCGAGGTGCGCTTCGGCTACGAGCCGGGGCGCTATGCCCTCGACGGGGTCAGCTTTCACGTCAAGCCGGGGGAGATGATCGGCCTGGTGGGACCCAGCGGCGCCGGTAAGAGCACCCTGGTGCATCTCATCTGCCGCTTCTACGATGTAGACTCGGGGGCGATCCTGATTGACGGCCACGATATCCGGGAGCTCTCCCTGCGCTCGCTGCGGGAGCAGATCGGGGTGGTGCTCCAGGAGCCATTTCTCTTTCACGGAACGGTGGCCGCCAACATCGCCTACGCCAAGCCGGAGGCCTCGCCCGAAGAGATCGTCGCCGCCGCCCGCGCCGCCAACGCCCACGACTTCATCATGGCGCTGCTCGACGGCTATGACACCGTCATCGGCGAGCGGGGGCAGACCATGTCCGGCGGCGAGCGCCAGCGCATCTCGATCGCGCGGGCGATCCTGCGCGACCCGTGCATCCTCATCCTCGATGAGGCCACCGCCTCGGTGGATACCGAGACCGAGGTGCAGATCCAGAAAGCGATCGAGCGCCTGGTGGAGAACCGCACCACCTTCGCCATCGCCCACCGCCTGTCCACCTTGCGCAAGGCGCATCGCCTGATCGTGCTTGAGCAGGGTGAGCTGGCGGAGATAGGCGCGCACGACGAGCTGATCGCCAGCGGCGGGCTTTACAGCCGCTTGTGCCATATGCAATCCGAACTCTCCAAGATCAGGGCATGGTGAGATGAACCCCAAGCGATCATCACCGCCCCTCGAGCTCTCGCCCTATCGGGAGGAGATTCTCAGCCCGGAGCGAGTGCGACTGCGGCGAGACCAATTCCGACACCTGCGCCTGCTGGTGGACAGCGAGCGGGAGTTTGCGGATGTGCGGGTCGCGGCCGCATATCCCATCTCTCAACGCGCGAACTTCGTCGGCTTCCTGGGCGAGCGCGGGCGTGAGGTCGCCCTCATCCGCGACCCCGAGCGCCTCGACCCCGAGAGCCGCCTGCTGTTGGAGGAAGAGCTCGCGCGCGTTTACTTCACCCCCTGCATCACCCGTATCTACCGGGTGGAGGAGACCTTCGGCGCCTCCCGCTGGGAGGTCGAGACCGACCGCGGATTCACTATCTTCGAGTTGGCGGACCGCGAGCAGATTCGCACCCTGGCCGATGGCCGCATCCTGATCCAGGACGTCGAGGGCACCCGTTTCGAGATCCCGGATCCGGGCGCGCTTGATCCCGCCAGCCAAGCGGTGTTAGACAGTGAGACATAATCCAGACCGCTATTCACCAGGATTCTTCTTCGGCCGCGCGCAACAGGAGCCGGACCAGACGCGCCGCCGTCCGGCGCGGCCGGAGCAGCGGGCGCAGCCCGGGCCGTGGAGGCGCCGCCTCGGCTTCCTGCTGGGCGCGGCGGTGGCCGCCGCTCTGCTGCTCGTCGCGCGCTCCTGGTGGCGGTCCGTCGCCTACGTCTCCACTTCCGTGGCGATGGTGGAGGGGGATACGGTCACCATCGCCTCCCCGGCCGAAGCCACGGTCACCGAAATCCGCGTCCGCACCGGGGAGCACGTGCGCGCCGGGCAACTGCTGGCGCGCCTCGATCGCGACATGCTGGCGGCGCAAGCGCGGCAGGCCGAGGCGGGATTGGCGGCGGCCCAGGCCGCCGCGGAGCAGGCGGCGGCGGAACTGCAGGTCGGCCGCCGCCAGGCGGCGGCCGACGCCGCACAGGCGCGGGCCCAGGTGCGATCGGCGCAGGTCTCCCTCGACCAGGCGGGAACCACTTCGCGCTACCAGGGGGTGAGCCAATCCGAGCGCGTGCGCCAGGCGCAGGCCGAGCTGGCCCAAGCGCGCGCGGAACTCGAACTGGTGGAGAAAAGCCGGCCCGAGCTGATCGCCCAGGCGCGCGCCGACCTCGCCGAGGCGGAGGCAGTGGCCGGCAAGGCGCAAAGCGACTTCGACCGCGCGCAGCGTCTTCAGGAACGTGGTTTCATCCCCGCCAGTGAGCTGGAGGCCGCTCGGTTTTCGCTGGCGATCGGTCAGGCGCGGCTGGAGGCGGCGCGGGAGCGGCTGAAGCGGGTGGAAAGCGGAAGCCAGCAGCACGTGGTGGAGGCCGCTCGGCAGCGCGTCGCCTCACTGGATGCGGCCCTCGCGCTGGCCAAGGCCGGGGAATATCAGGCCACAGCCTCGCGCCAAGAGATCGGGCGGCGCCAGGCCGAGCTGCAGCGGTCGGCCGCCGACCTCGCGCGGACGGCCGGCGTCTCCGCAACCATCCGCCCCGCCGAGGAGAACGTGGCGGCGGCGCGGGCCCAGGTCGAGCGGGCCGCAGCCGCGCTCGCGGCGGCGCGCAGTGCGCTCGCCGCGAGCGATATCCGCTCCCCCTTCTCCGGCGTCGTCGTCGCCGCCCACGCCCATCGCGGCGAGCTGGCGACCCGCGGCGCGCCCCTGTTCGCGCTGCTCGATCGCGACAAGCCTTGCTGGGTGAAAGCCCCCTTCTCCGAGTATCAGATCGCCCGCATCAAGCCCGGACAGCCTGCCACCATCACCATGGGGCCTTACGGTCGCCGCGTCTTCCGGGGGCGCGTGACTACGGTGGGCGATGTCGCGGTCGCGCGCAATCCTTCGTCCTCTTCCTCCGGCGGCCGCGAGCGACCCGCCGGCAGCGCGGCCGAGATCGCCGTGCAGTTGAGCCTCGACAGCCAGGGCCTGCGCATGGTCCCAGGCGTTTCCGCTCGTGTCATCATCCGCGTGCGCTGACCGCATCACCGGGGGCGTGATACGAACCTGGTGGTGGGTGATGTCACTATGATGCTGCAAAAACGGAAGGGCATGGGTTATCCGTATGGCGAGCAAGCCACCTCGACGGGTCGGGGAAAGGAACACCCATGCCGGACCAGAGGATAGCACCCAGCGCGCATTTGCGCCAGGCCCTGCACGAGTTTCTGCGCCAAGGAATCGAAGAGGAGGAATCGCCGACCCTCCGAAGGCGGGCAAGCCTCGGCGTTTCTGGGGGCCGCACGCGTAGTGTTGCAGGAGGTGCTGGAATCCGAGCAGCGCGATGTTGTGGATCGGGAGCGCTACCAGCGCCCCGTTGGGCGGGGCTACCGCAATGGCTGCCGCCCCGGCCACGTGGAAGGGGCGGAAGGGCGCATCAAGGTCGAGGCGCTTCAGAGCCTGCCCTGAGTTGGCTAGGTCGCGCCGCGACCGCCACCCCGGCCCAGCGGGCTTAGGGGCCTGTCGAAGGGGCCGCGCGCCCGGGCACCCGGATGCGCGATTGCAACCCCTCCCCCTGCGAGGGGGAGGTTGGGTGAGGGTGAAAACGCCGTGCCTGCCACCCCCACCTCAGTCCTCCCCCTGGAAGGGGGGAGGAGTTGGTTGCCCAGTCCCCACGCTCCGCGAACATCCCCGCCTTCGCGGGCTTCGAAGCCTAGTCCCTAGGCGGCTAGGTCTGCGCTGCAGACCGCCGTGGCGGTGGCGGAGCCACCTAGCCACCTGCGGCCGGGATGGCGGTCGAAGACCTAGCCACTTCGTCGAGCGAAGTAGCCCTGAAAGGGACAGGCGTTGAGGCGCAGCCCACGCGGCGGATTGTCTTGACAGCCAGAAACGGAGCCCCTGCGTGCGTAGCGCGCAGTGGGCGCGGGCAGTGTGCATCGCGGGTTGCGCGCGCTTTGGCCGCACCTCCTCGGAGGCGGCGAACGCGCAGACGGGCCGCAGCACCGCTGCGACCCGCCGCTTGCCGATTCCCGTATGGAGGGCGCCGCCCGCGCCCAGCGCGCTCACGCCCACCACATCGCCGTCGGCGACTCCGAGATCACCACCTGCTTCAGGAAAGTTACCGCCTTCTGGAAGCCCTCGTTGACGCTCATCAGGCTGTCCTCGTGCTCGATGCTGAGCACGTAGTCATAGCCCACCATGCGCAGGTGGCTGACGATGTCCTTCCACACCTCGTAGCTGTGGCCGTAGCCGACGGTGCGAAAGATCCACGAACGGTCGGCTTCGCGCCCATAGCCTTTGGTGTCGAGGACGCCGTTGACGCGGGTGTTCCAGGCATCAATGCGCGCGTCCTTGGCATGGACATGGAAGATGCAGTCCTTGAGCATGCGGATCGCCGCGGTGGGGTCAATGCCCTGCCAGAACAGGTGGCTCGGGTCGAAATTGGCGCCCACATTGTCGCCGCAGGCGTCGCGCAGGCGCAGCATGGTCTCCGGGTTGTAAACCACGAACCCCGGGTGCATCTCGAAGCACAGCTTGATGCCGTGCTTCCTGGCGTAGGCCGCCTCGGCCTTCCAGTAGGGGACGACCTTCTCCTTCCACTGCCACTCCACGACTTCGGTGAAGTCCGGCGGCCAGGGGCAGGTGACCCAGTTGGGCGCCTTGGCGCGCTCGCCGTCGCCCGGGCAGCCGGAGAAGCCGATGACGCGCTCGACGCCCAGCTTGGCGGCAAGCTGCACCGTCAGGCGGTGAACGTCGTGATGCTCCTTGGCGATGCGCTTGCTTGGGTGCAATGGGTTGCCGTGGCAGGACAGGCCGCTCAGGATCAGCCCGCGGCTCTCGATCGCCTTCAGGAACTCCTTGCGCTTGGGGGCGCTGGCGAGCAGCGCCTTGGCGTCGCAGTGCGGGTTGCCGGGGTAGTTGCCGGTGCCGATCTCGACCGCCTCGACTCCCGAGGCCGCGATGTAGTCCAACGCCTGCTCCAGCGGCTGCTGGCCGAACAAAGCCGTGAAAACGCCGATCTTCATGCTAGTCTTACCTCCTCGACATGTACCGGCTGAACGTCGCCCGTCTATTCCTCCTCAAGGCCGACAATCCTGCTGTCTCCGAAACCCCTAATCGTCTCACTGCCTCTTCCTGCACCGCACGTGAAGAAAGTAAGCGACGATCCGGGTGTCCGCTACCTCCGGGCAGCGGCGGGCTGTCTCCTCGTCAGCGCACGGCTCTTCGACTCTTTCCAGCGTGAATCCGGCATCAATCAGCAGGTTCATCCAACTGCTGAGCGTTCGCATGAATCTCGGCACACGGAACTTCCGCAGGTTTGCTTTCACGTCTGCGGGAGCCGCGCCAAACAGCCATTCGTCAACGCGCCCACGTTGGTCTGCGAAGTAATCCCCGCACGCCACGGCAACACGCTCGCCCGACTCATCGTGAATCCATGCAAGACGCGGGGTGTTGAAGCACGGATGAATGATCGAAAACTGCAGGAATCCCCCCGGTCGCAGCACGCGACGGGCTTCGCGCACGGCGTTGTCCTGGTCGGCCATATCCATCAGGCTCATAAAGGCCACGGCGAAGTCAAACGAAGCGGAGCCGAACGGCAGCCTGCTGCCGGTTCCCGCGACATAGCTGACGCCGAGCGGCTCCTCGGATTCTTTCGCGCGCGCATGGTAAACGAACTTCGGCGCGATGTCAATGCCGGTCATCCTGGCCCCGCGCTTCGAGACCAGGCGCGTGTTGCAGCCTTCCCCACACCCGATGTCCAGCCCGCGCAAGCCCTCGACATCGGGGAGCATCGCCAGGAACGCGGGGGTGTTGAGCTGGTCGCGATATACGTCACATCCCGCGCGCGCCAGCAGCGTCCATGCGTCCGCGTTGTCGTCCCACATGCGCCCGACTTCCGTGTCGCCCAATCGCATAACACCTCAGCGGGCCGCCGGCTCCTTCAGTTCGAACGCGATGGAGGCCGGTTCGGCAACGTGCTCGGAGGCGTCCATCACCTCCAGCGAGACGATGTGCCCCGCGCGATCATAGTCTATAACCAGACCGTCGCGCAGTTCGTCGCTCTCTGCCACCGGCGCCTCGGCCGGGATCATGGTGAGGGTATCGGTTTCGCGCTCGTAGATGACTTTCATGGCGTCTCACAGCCGGGGGCCCCGATGAATGGCTAGGGCCGCCTGATCGGCCCGCCATGGCGGCCCGAAGGGCCTAGCCATCCGGATTGGAAAACGGCTATGCTACATGGTGGTGCGCACACCAACGCTCGGCGGTCACACCCTAGACCTTGGCACCTTCTCCCACCCGCCGCTGGCGACGGAGTTGGATACCGCCTCCAACACCGCCTGGCACCTCAGCCCGTCGTGGAAGTTGGGGCTGGGCAGCCGGTCCTGGGAAATGGCGGTGATGACGTTGTACACCGTGTGGACGAAGGTGTGCTCGTAGCCGATGATGTGCCCGGGCGGCCACCAGGCGCCGATGTAGGGGTGGCTGGGATCGGTGACGAGAATGGTGCGGAAGCCCTGCAGGTGGGCGGGGTCGCCGCCGTCGTAGAACTCGAGTTCGTTCATGCGCTCCAGGCAGAAGCGCAGGCTGCCCTTGCTGCCGTTGATCTCGAAGCAGTTGTGGTTCTTGCGCCCGGGGGCGAAGCGGGTCGCCTCGAAGGTGCCCATGGCGCCATCGGCGAAACGTGCCAAGAAGGCGCTGGCGTCGTCCACGGTGACCCGGCCCTTCCCCGCCGCCTTGCGGGCGCGCAAACCGCCGGCGGTGCCCTTGAGGCGGGGGCGCTGCTTGATGAAGGTGGTCATGTCGCCCACGACCTGGGCGATGTCCCCCACCAGGTAGTGCGCGAGGTCTATCAGGTGCGCGGCGAGGTCGCCGTGCGCCCCCGATCCCGCGACCTCCTTCTGCAGTCTCCACACCAGCGGGAACTTGGGGTCCACGATCCAGTCCTGAAGGTACTGCGCGCGCCAGTGGAAGATGCGGCCGATGCGCCCCTCGTCAATGATCCGGCGCGCGAGCGTGACCGCGGGCGCGGCGCGATAGTTGAAGCAGACCGCGTGCTTGACGCCCGCGCGTTCGACCGCCCGCACCATGCGCCGCGCCTCCGCCAGGTCCATCGCCAGCGGCTTTTCGCAGAACACGTGCTTGCCCGCGCGCGCGGCGGCGATCGCCATCTCCGCGTGGGCGTTGTTAGCGGAGGTGATGTCCACCAGGTCAATGTCGGGGCGCTTGACCAGCCGCCGGTAGTCGGTCTCGTATTCCTGCCACCCGAGTTTCGCCGCCGCCGCTCGCACCGCCACCGCGTCGCGCCCGGCGATGGCCTTCATCACGACCTCGACCGGCAGGTCGAAGAAGCGCCCAACCTGGCGGTAAGCGTTGGAGTGGGCGGCACCCATGAACTTGTAGCCGATCAGGCCGACGTTCAACTGCCTTTTCGCCACGGAATCACCTCCAATGGGGGAAGAGTGTGCGCGTGAAGCCGCGACTCATTCGAAGCCGGTCAGCCGCACCGCACAGCCGATGCGGCTGGAGCGATATGCGGCCTCGATTATCAGCACCACTTGGCGCGCCTGCCCGAGCGTGACCTCCAGCTCCTCGCCCGTCGTGATCGCCTTATGCAGGTTAGCATAGAATCCCGCCGGATCTCCTTTCGCCATGCGGGGAACGAACTCCTTCGCGTGCGCGTCGCGCCCAGCCTCGCCCTTGAGCTTGCGCTCGTCGCCTTGCAGGCTGCCCTTGGTGCCGAGCACCGACCAGGATGCGGCACGGGCACGCGCGCAGGCGCTGGCCTCCAGCAGCGCCAGGGTGCGGTTGCGAAAGCGTATCAGGCAGGTGAAATGGTCGTCCACCTCGGTGGTCAGCTTCCGCGCCTGGGCGTCGCCGAAGATGATCTCGGGCTCGCTCGGCACCAGCTGCAGCACCTGGTCCACCAGGTGGTAGCCCCAGTCGTAGCCGATGCCCCCCCCGGCGGCGCGCGCCAGCCGCCACGGCGTCTGTGAATCCGTCGCCGGCGCCCACGCCGAGGCGGACACGCTGACGCGGCGCTGGAGCGCAAACACCGCGCCCAGCTTGTCGGACTGCAGCGTCTTGTGCAGGGTCAGGAAGTCCGAATCCCACCGGTGCCGGTGGAAGACCGCCAGCTTGCGCCGATACTGGCGCGTCGCGCTCGCCAAGGCGTCGGCGTCGCGCGCGGTCAGGCACAGCGGCGCCTCGACGACGACATGCTTGCCCGCGCGCAGCGCCAGCATCGCTTGTTCGGCGTGGAGGATGGTCGGCGTTGCGATCACCACCAGCTCGACGTCGGCCTGTCCAAGCACCTCCTCCAGCGAGGCGTAGGTGGGAACCTTGAACCTGCGCTTGGCTCTCGCCAGCACGGCGTCGTCGGTATCGCAGATCGCCGTCAGCTCAAACTTGCGGGTGCGCGCCAGATGGTCCGCGTGGAATCCCGCGCCCATGCGGCCGGCGCCGATGACACCCGTCTTGATGGCTCCCGTCGCCTTGGCCATCACACCCTCCTTCGACTGGGCCGCGAACGGCCGCAAGCCGGGTTATGGCAAGCCTCGACCTGTGGTCAGGACCGAAGCCCGATTGGACGGTGAACTGGCGGGTGCGGCTACGGGTGCCACTTCCGCTCGATGGAGGCGTTGTCGTGCGCTTCCTTAAGCCACGCCACGAACGCCTGCAGGAGCCTGGACTCCTGCAGGTTCTCGCGGATGACTGCTTTGACGTCGTCGAAGCTTGGGCTCTTGGCGGCCGTGCGCTCCTCGACCTTCAGGATGTAGTAGCCGTCCTCCATCCCTATCGGCTGCGTGTGGGCGCCGACCTCGGTCTGGAAAGCCGCCGCGGCCAGGGGCGGCGGCAGGCTCGCCCTGCTGCGCTTGCCGATGAGGCCGCCGTTCTGCGCGCTCAAGGTGTGCTCGGACACCGTCTTCGCCACCTGCGCGAAGCTCTCACCCTTGTCCAGCCGCTTGATGGCTTGCTCCGATCTCTCCTTCGTGGCGGTGAGGATCATGCGCAGCGTTACGGTTTCCGGGGTGTCAAAGGAGGCCTTGTTCTTCTCGTAGATGTCCTTTACTTCCCCGTCCGTCACCGTCGCCTTCGCGCCCAGCATCTTCTCCACCAGGAACTTGACCCGCAGCTTGTTCCGCAGGCCTGGTTCGGTGAGCTCCTGGCTTGCCAGGTAGCGCGCCAAGTCGTCTTCCGTGCCAAGCTTCTTCCGTATGCTCGCCACACGCTGGTCGAGCTCGGCTTCTGATACCGTTATCCCTTGCTTCCGCGATTCCTGGAAGAGCAGGGTCTCGTTGACCATCTCCTCCAGCGGGGCCTGCCATGTCGTCCCGAGGTCCAGCAGGCGATGCGCCAGCGCCTCCCTGGTAATGGACTCACCGTTGACGACGACCACGACGTCCTCTGCCGCAGCGGCCCCTACCGCTATCGCTCCGAACGCGATCACGAATACTGTAAGCCAGTGCGACCGCATTAGATAGGGCTCCTTTCGCGCTCCTGGAGCATGGGCTCTCGCCACAACGAGCCAACCGTTCGCCGCCCGCCACCCCGGGGATCATGCGATGCGTGCTCGCGCACCCATTGCCGCCGGGCCTGTGCCCACGCTTTACGGCGCGCCTGTTTACTATTCGTCGGAAGGCACGACAAGACCTCTTTCCGGTTGACATGGGGGCATGAATGGCGTTAATCGAGCCCGAAACGCACTATATTCACACCCATGCGCCACGCTCCACCCTTGGTGTGCAGAGAATAACGCGGATAGCCGGTATGTGCTATCCCAAAAAGGTCACACTCTCACAGGCCTCTCGCCGGCGCCTCACGAGAGCTTCAGCTTCCGCCCAGAGGCCTAGATAGGCGCGTGGCCGATTCCGCGGCAGAGGACTCTCGCCGGCTCATCCCCCTCTACGCTGAATCGCGCGCCGACCATGTGCTCCGCCACCGCCACCGCCGATGCCAGATGGTCGGTCTTGCGAGATGTCACATAGGCGCTGTCGCCGCCAGCCAAGGCAACCCAGGGAACCAGTTGATCCGCCAGGTGAGAATCAGCCGCCGCCTGGAACCGCAGTTCCCTCAGCAGTGCCTCCGCGGCCTCGCGGCCGACATTCTCCGCCGGCTTGCTTCGCTCTCCCAGGCTGTCCCCGGCAAGCACGGAGTGTTCGAACTCGGCGAGCGCGATGATGCCACAACCGGCGCCCGGCGACGGTGTGGCCGTATCTATATGGAACTCCTGCGGAGCCAGACCGGCGAGGGCAAGGCGGTCGCGGCAGGCGCGCGCCATGCGCTCGGCGATGTGCTGGGGCAGGTTGGAACTGTACGCTATGCCCCATACGCGCACCGGACGCCCCCGCTGACACAGCGAGAGCCGCTGGATGGCGCTCGCAGGCTCGACGCGGACCCGCACCTCGCCGCCGCCCCGGGGGTAGAATCCCCGGCTCCGTAGCTCGGCTTCCACATTCACGCCCATTTGCAGCAGCGTGGGCAGCAGCACGCGCCGGGTGTGCTCGAAGGCAGGCGCCCAGGGGTTGTTGGTGCCGCCGGTGAGGGTCAGATCAACCGCGGTCCCGCCAAGCGCAAGGCATGGCAGCAACGCCTGCAGGATGAGCATAACGCTGCCGGCGGTGCCGACGTCAAGACGCCACACCTCCGGCGGTGCGATGGGACCGGGGCGGAACTCAATCGCGGCGGAGCCCAAGGCGGCCCCGGTGACGTCGGCCGTGCACAGCTCGGCGACGGCCCGCACTGCCACCAGATGCTGGGCCTGCAATCCAGGCCGGGGGCGCCCGGCGCGGATGTTGACGACGCGCACCGCGCGCCCGCTGAGGGCGGAATAGCTGACGGTGGTGCGCACAATCTGACCGCCGCCTTGGGCCCCGTCCACAGTCAGCATCGCTGCACTCGTCAGAGCGGCTCGTCCTGGTAGGGTCCGGCGTCCGCCAGCAGGGCGACGGCCTGCTCCACCGCCTCACCGAGGGCGGACAGGGCGCGGGCAAGCTGTCCCTCCTCGATCACCAGCGGCGGCTCCAGGCGGATAACGCGCGGGTTGTTGAGGGTGTAGGCCGCGATTACGCGCCGCTGCGCAAGCCCGGCGATGGCCAGCCCGGCGAGGTCCTCATGCGCGAACTCGACGCCGATGAGCAGGCCCCGCCCCCGCACCTCCACAACCGCATCGGGGAAACGCTGCCGCAGTTCGCCCAGAGCGTGCAGTGTGTGCTGTCCCAGTTCCCTTGCGCGCTGGGGCAGGCGCTCCTCGATGACCACCTCCAGCGCCGCCAGCGCGGCGGCGCAGGCGAGCGGATTGCCGCCGAAGGTGCTGCTGTGCAGCAACGGATTCACGCGCCAGGCGTCCCACAGCTCGGCGCGCGCCACGAACGCGCCCACCGGCATCACCCCGCCGCCCAGCGCCTTGGCCAGGGTCATGATGTCGGGCGCGACGCCCCAGTGCTCGCACGCGAACAGCGATCCCGTGCGCCCCAACCCCGTCTGCACCTCATCCAGGACGAGCAGCGCGCCGGCCGCGCTGCAAATCTCGCGCGCCGCCGACAGGTAGTCGTCGGCTGGTATGACCACCCCCGCCTCGCCCTGAATGGGCTCGAGGATGACGGCGGCGGTGTCCCCGCTGACCGCCTCGCGCAGCGCCTCGGCGTCGCCGAAGGGTACGTGCGAGAACCCCGGCACCAGCGGCGCGAACGGCTTGCGGTACAGGTCCCTGCCGGAGGCGCTGAGTGCGCCCATCGTCTTGCCGTGGAACCCGCCCACCGCGCCGACGATGCCCCGCCGTCCCGTAGCCAGGCGCGCCAGCTTGAGGGCTCCCTCGACGGCCTCCGCGCCGCTGTTGCAGATGAAGGAATACTGGAGATCTCCGGGGGTGATCTCCGCCAGGCGCTGGCATAGATCCGCCAGGCGGTCGTTGAGCAGGATCTTGGAGGACAGTGGCATGCGCTCGAGCTGCTCGCGCACCGCAGCCACCACCTTCGGGTGGCGGTGTCCAAGTGACAGCGCGCCGAATCCGCCCAGGCAGTCAATGTACTCGTTGCCCTCGGTATCGCGGACGATCGCGCCCTGCGCCGACTCCTCCACCGCGTCGAAGCCCATGAACTTGACTAGGGCGGCGAGGCCGGGGTTAACGTGAGCGCGGTACTTCTCGAAGACTTCGGCGGCGGAGACGATGCCGCGGCTCCCGGGGGCGCGCTTCATTGCGCTTGGCTCTCCGCGGGCGCGGCAGCCGCAGATGCGCCCACCGCGTACTCCAGTTGGGCCGCCGCGACGTTGTAGTCATAGACCGCGCGGGCATAGTCATTGCCCGCCGAGGCGACCGCCACCTCGGCGTCAATCACTTCGACGCTGATGCCCACGCCCGCCTCGTAGCGCAGGCCGGCGACGCGGTGGGCCTCCTCGGCTTCGGTTACCCCGGCGGTCGCGGCGGTGATGCGCTCGCGCGCGGAATCGAGGTCGAGGTATGCCTGGCGCACTTGCAGCGCGATCCCCTGCCGCACCTGCTCCAGCAAGCCCCGCGCTCGCTCCCGCTCGTGGCGCGCGCGGCTGACCGCCGCGCTGGTTTGCCTGCCGTCGAAGATGTTCAATCCGGCGGTCAGCGCCAGCGTCCAGTTGCTCACCTGGAAGGCGCTGGTCTCCAACGGCCGGCTGTACATCCAGGCGACGCCGAGGGTGGGGTGCTTCGCGCTGCGCGCGAGCGAGACGCCGGCGCCCGCGGCCTCGATCAGCGCCTGGGTCTGGTGGATCTCAGGGCGGGTTTCCCGGGCGCGCGACACGAGCGCAGTGAGGTCGAGGCCGGCGGTATCGGTCGGCTCGGCGAGCGGGGTCGTCAGCACGAACTCACGGTCCTGGCCGACGCCCATGGCGTGGTTCAACGCCGCCCGCGCCAGGTTCAGGCCATTGCGGGCCTGGATCAGCGCCTGCTCGCTTTGGGCGCCCCGCGCCTTGGCGCGCAAGACGTCGAAGCGCGGGGCGACACCGGCGTCCTGTCGCGCTTGTGCCACCCGCAGGTGCTCGCGCGCGGAGGTGAGAGCCCCCTCCGCCACCGCCACGAAGTCCGCGGCGACGAGTGCGCCGTAGTAGGCCCGCTGGACGTCATTGGTCACCGTCTGGCGGGTGCGCTGCAACCCCGCCAGGGTCGCATCGGCCCCGGCGCGGGCCTGGCGAGCGGCGGCCGGTATGCGGCCTCCGGTGTACAGCGGCTTGGCCACTGTCAGCGTGCCGGTAGTATTATCCTTGCTTCCGAGACTGACGGTCTGGAAGGTCACGTAGTCGGGTGGGGGCGCGGGCACGGCGAGGGTCAACGTGGAGACCTCGCTGACCCGCGTCTGGGTCACCCCGATCTCGGCGGTGACGGAGCCGGCGGCGCGCGCCTGGGTCACCCCGTCGCGGGCCGCCAGGAGCTCCTGCTCCGCCTGGTACAGAAGCGGGCTCAGGGTCAGCGCGGTGGTGACAGCCTGCTCCAGGCTCAGCGGCTCGGGTGCGGGCGCGGCGGCGGAAGACGCCTCATCGCTCATCGCCGGGCGCTGGGTGAGCGCGCTCATGGCGACTCCGCAGATCACTAGCACGAGCATCAGCCGACGCTGCGCGGGCATGGTTGTGGACTCCTTCATCGCACTCAGTCAACTATCTCGAGTCGAGCCAAGCGGTGGGTGGTTATTGGCTGCCGCAGCGGCAGCCAGCCGCTGCTTCTACCACGGGCGGTCTTTCTGCCCCCCCCGGGTCTTCTCCTCTATGACCACGATGCGCTGCCGGCGGCAACTTGTCATCCCCGGCGCCTCTGCCGCCGATCGGGAGGGGCTGCCTACGGCTGCGCGCCCGGGTAGCCGTATTCCTCGCGCACGCGCAGCAGGTGGTGATAGCTCTCGATGGGGACGCCGCTGAAGATGCAGTTGCTGGTGGCGTAGATGTAGCCGCCCTGGTTGACTCCGCCGTGGCGCAGGCAGTAGCGCGCGCTCTCGGTGATCTGCTCCGGCGTTCCCGATTGCACATACGCCAGGTTGACGTTGCCAATGAGGCACATGCGGCCGCCGACGCGGCGCTTGACCTCGGCGATGTCCACGCCCGCCATGGGGTCGAGCGAGTGCAAGGCGCGCGCGCCGGAATCCGCGAGCTGGTCGAGGATGGGCATGATGTTGCCGTCGGTGTGTTTGACGGTATAGGCGCCGGCCGCGTTCCACGCCGCCACCTGCTGCCGCAGGAACGGCGCGACGTGTTCCGCGAACATGGCAGGCGACAGGAAGGGCCCGTGGTTGAAGCAGTAGTCGGCGCACATGAAGATAACCTCCGCGCCCCCGCCGATGACCTGGAGGCCGAGGGCGATCGCCTCCTCGACCCGGCGCCGCGCATCCTCCAGGGCCGCTTGCTTGCGCTCGGTGAGGAAGACGACGTGCTCGATCATGTTTTCGCCGCTGGGAATGGCGAAGGTGCCGTCAACGAACGCGCTGAGCATGTACGTGTCGCCGGCGATGTCGCGGACATACTCGAAGCTCGCGAGCTGATCGTCAGGCGACAGCCAGTGCAGGCCGGTGATGACGGAGTAATCGAACTCCCGGGCGACCTCGACCCAGTGCTCGGCATTGCGCTTGAGCAGGTCCTGCCTGCGCGCACCGGTGATGTCTTGCAAGTGCTCGGCGCGCAGCGCCGGCCGCCCGAAGACCTCCTGCGACAACTGGAACTCCAGCTCCAGGTGCGGCACCAGACCTGGCGGCCGGCGCAGCTCCAGGGCTTCGATCGCGCGCTGTCTCGGAGTCATGCGAAATCCTCCCGCCCACGGACCGGCGCGTTCCGCCAAGCACGCATGGACCCGCGGCTGCTATCCGACCTTCCCCTGCTCACGCGCGCAGAGGATTCCGCGGGCCTCCGCGGAAACTGATGCAATGAGAAGGCTGGCCTGCCCCGGGCTTGCGCGTTACGCCGCAAGGGGCGAGAATGCGCGAGTCTGAACCAACTAACCCGAAGGCAGGCACTGCCGATGTTACACGTGGGAGTGGATTTGCACAAGCGCCAGGCACAGGTGGCGGTGGTGGACGACGAGGGCACGGAGCGCAGCAATTGCAGGGACCAATAGATAGATGGTTGGCGCAGCGCCGGACCGCCAGTCCGCGGGCGGCCCGCCTGCAGAGCCTACACCCGGCAAGGGACGCTTGAGCAGAACCGAGGGGGCAACGCCAACGGTCAACCACTACCCCTTGACAAAGCCAGCCCGCTCATGGATGGGATCACCGTGATTCAACCCATGCGCATAAACCTTGGCGACGAGGTGCGCCTGCGCAAGGTGCATCCCTGCGGCGGCGACGTGTGGGAAGTCACCCGCACCGGCATGGACATCCGCGTCAAGTGTCTGAAGTGCGGGCGCTCGGTGTTGCTCCCGCGTTCGCAGTTCGAGAAGCAGGTCAAGGAGTTCGTCAGTACCACCCGTCGCTTGGGCTAGGCGTGCACCCTCGATGCGCGTTGTGGCATGGCCGGCGCCGCTTGACGGTGTAATGTATTCCCACTATAATCCGATGCCAGTGAAAATGGCTATCATGCCTTCCCGGGCGGACGGGCCCTGGACGAGGAAGGACGGACATGAACGGCCGAGAGCGGTTTCTGCGCACCATGCATCACCAGAGCGTGGACCGCGCGCCGATGATCGAGGTCGGATACTGGGCGGAGGCCCAGGAGCGTTGGCTGCGGGAGGGCATGCCCGAGGAGGCGCGCCGGAAGGACACGCTGACGTTCAACGGGTGTGCTTTCTTCGGGCTGGATGAGCAGCGGGACCTGGGGCTCAACCTGGGCATGATCCCCTCCTTCGAGCCGGAACTTCTGGTGGAAGACGAGCGCACGATCACCAGGCGCAATGGCGAAGGCGTCGTCCAACGGTGCATGAAGGACGGCGTCTCGATGCCGCAGTATGTCGCCTGGCCGGTGACCGAGCGCGCGGATTTCGAGCGCATCAAGCGTCGCTACGACCCGCATCAGCCGGAGCGTTATCCCGCGGATTGGGACGAGCTGGTGGCGTGGGCGCCGCAGCGAGAGTGTCCCCTGTGGGGCCCGGGCATCGGTTCGGTCGGTTTCTACTCGATGCTGCGCCGCTGGATGGGCACGGAGAACGCGTGCACGGTGTTCTACGACGATCCGGCGCTGGCCGAGGAGATGCTCGATGTCGTCGCCGAGTTCACCCTGGGGGCGATGGCGCGCACGCTGGAGCAGGTGCAGCTCGACTACTTCCTGTGGTGGGAGGATTTCGCCTTCAAGAACGGGCCGCTGATATCGCCTGCAATCTTCCAGCGCTTCCTGCTGCCGCGCTACCGCCGGGTCAACGACGTCTTCCGGCGCCATGGCATAGACATCATCTTCCTGGACAGCGATGGCGACCCGAGCGTACTGCTGCCGATGCTGCTGGAGGCGGGGGTCAATGGCACCTATCCCATCGAGGCGGCTGCCGGGATGGACCCGGTGGCGCTGCGGCGCGAGTACGGGCGCGACTTGCTGCTGTGGGGCGGCGTGGACAAGCGGGCGCTGACCAAGGACCGGCGGACGATCACCGAGGAGCTCGAGTCCAAGCTGCCGCCGCTGCTGGCCGACGGCGGCTATATCCCGCAGCTCGACCACCTGGCGCCACCTGACATCTCCTACGAGAACTGGCTGTTCTATCTGGACCTGAAGCGCCGGCTGCTCGAGCGCGGCTAGACCGCATCCCCCGGGAGGCTTGGTTCATGTACACCGATCACGTAGACTGGCATTTCGACCCTCGGGCGCGCGTGCCCGTCCGCGTCAACCCGTGGCGGCGCCACCCCGCCGAACGGGTACTCAGCCTGGATGGCGACTGGCAGTTCCGCCTCGACCCGGAGGAACGCGGGGAGCGCGAGGGATGGTTCAAGCACCCGCACCTGCTTACGGATGCCGTCCGCGTACCCGGCTGCTGGCAGGGCCAGGGCTTCGGCCACGAGGGCACGGATGAGCCGTGGGACTTCCAACTGCCGGCGCGGGTGTTCCGCGCGACCTATGAAGGAACGGCATGGTATGGCAAGCGCTTCACCGCGCCGCGCGAATGGAAGGGCCTGCGGATATGGCTCAACTTCGGCGGCGTCCATCCGGCGGCGGAGGTCTGGCTCAACGGCGAGCGGTTGGGCGCCCACTGCGCGCCCTTCGTGCCGTTCGCCTTCGAGGCGACGAAGCACCTGCGGTTGGGCGGCGACAACTTCCTCGCGGTGCGCGTGCACGAACAGAACCGCTGGCTCGGACTCGCCTATAACTGGATGGGGAACTGGTCCGGATTGTACCGGAGCGTCGAGTTGACCGCCACCGAGAGCGCGTGGATCGAGCGCTTGTGGATGCACCCCGACGTGGACGGCAAACGAATTCGCTGCCGAGTGCAACTGGCAGGGGCCGCGAGCGAGGCGTTGACCCTCTCGCTGACAGTGGCATCCCCGGACGGGGCGCCCGTGGCGCGGGTGACGCGCAGGTTGTCGGGCGCGGGTGTCCATCGGCTGTCCAGTCCCGTGTCGTCGCCGCGCCTGTGGAGCCCGGAAACGCCGAATCTCCACCGGGTGGATGCCGTCCTCAGCCGCGGCGACCGGGTAGAGGATGCCCTGAGCGAGCGCGTGGGGTTTGTCAAGCTCGAAACCGAGGGCAAGCATTTCCTCATCAACGGCGAGCCGTACTACCTGCGCGGGCATGGGGATTTCGCGGTCAACCCGGAGACTGGCAGCCCGGATACGAGCCGCGAGCGGTGGTGCCACAAGCTGGCGACGCTGCGCGCCTACGGATACAACTACGTGCGCTGCCAGTCCTACGTGCCGGCGCCGGAGTATTTCGATGTCGCGGACGAGGTGGGTCTGCTGGTGCAGAGCGAGATGGGGATGCTCGGCGGGTGGGCGGGCAGCGACCCCTGGCATGGCTACTGCTGGCCCCGGCCCACCGCCCGGTTCCGCGACGTGCTCAAGTGGCAGTGGGACCGCACGATCATGCGCGACGTCAACCACCCGTCCGCGGCCCTCTATTGCATGAGCAACGAGCTGGGATACCACGGTGCCGCCTTCCCCGAGGTCGCCTGGCAATGTTACCGCGACACCAAGGCCATCAAGCCCTCCGCCTTCGTCATCTGGACCGACGGCGGCCTCGACGCCGAGATGCCGGCTGATTTCGTCAACGCTGAGGGCAAGTACGATGAGCAGACGCCGCTGCCGGTGATCCAGCATGAGTTTCGCTGGTGGAGCAGCCACCCGGACGTGCGGATCAAGCGCAAGTACCGGGGGGCGGTGCGGCCCTACGCCATCGAGGTAGCCGAAACGGCCGCCCGCCGCCACGGGCTGCAGCGGCTGCTGCCCCAGATGGCTGAGGCCAGCCATCGCCTGCAGTACGTCGAGGCGCGCGCCAAGATGGAGGCCTGTCGCCGCGATCACCCGCGCCTGGCCGGCATCTGCCACTTCAGCGCGGCGGACTTTGGCTACTCGCCGCAAGGCATCGTTGACGAGTTCTACGATCGCAAGCTCGTGTCCGCCGAAACCTGGTCGCGCACCAACGGCGACACCGTGATCATGATGGATCGCGACTTCGATGACCGCGTGCTGGTGGCAGGGGAGACCTTCCGCTGCCGCCTCTCGGTGTCGGACTTCTCGCATCCGCCGCTGCGCGCGCCCCAGCTCGAGTGGCAGTTGCTGGGCGGCACGCGGCGGCTGGCCGCGGGGACGCTGGAGTATCGCCATCGGCCCTTCCGCACGTGCCGCGCCAGCACCATCAGCCTCACCTTGCCCGCGGTCACCCGTCCGCTCATGCTCACGCTGCGCGCGGCGCTGCGCGAAGGCCGCCGCCGGGTTGACAACGAGTGGAACTTCTGGCTCTTCCCCGAGGCCGAGGGGCGAGCGGCGCCGGCGGCGCTCTACGGCCCGCCCGGTCGCTCCTGGCTGCGGACCGTGCGCTCGCTGCCTCGCATCAGTGCACGTCGGTCCGCCGCCCGTCTGCCCAAGGTGGTGCTCTCGAGCCGGCTGGACGAACGCCTCGCCGAGCACTGCCGCGAAGGCGGGCGCGTGATATTGGCGTCTCCAGAGGTGGCGCTGCGCCCATTCCCGGGGAAGCTAGGCCTTGAGGGCGCGTACTTCTTCCTGCCGCCCGCAAACTACCCACCCCTCGAGGACGGCCACAGCGGAACGATCATCCTCGACCACCCCATGCTGGGGGAGTTCCCTCACCAGGGATTTGCGGATCTGCAGCTCTTCCGACTTATCGTGCCCGCGCCGCCGATCGCCTTGGAAGGCTTGGGTCTGGAGCGCAGCGATCCGGTCATTCGCGTCCTCAGCACGTACTACGTGGTCGAGGCGCTGGCGTATCTGCTGGAGGCAAAGGTGGGTAAGGGTGGGATCATCATCTGCGCCCTGGACCTCGATCAGAAGCTCCCGGAGGCCCGCTACCTGCTGGCGGCGATGCTGCGGTACGCGGGGAGCGCTGCTTTCCGCCCGAAGGCGAGTCTCCCCGCCAAGGCATTGGAGCGGCTGATCCACGGCAGCTAGCCGAGGTGCGGCAGGCGTGTGGCGCGACCGCGGGTCACGGAAGGAGCGTGTCCCACAGGGTTCTCACGGAGGAGACTGCATCCGCGTTGCTCATTGCCTCAGCTATGTTGGTGCGCGTGAGCGTGCCGGCCATGTCGAGCACCTTCTCCCAGTTGCGCACACACTGCTGGAGGGCGGCCAAGCCGTCTTCCCGGTATGGATAGACGTCTATCACATACCAGCCCTCGTAGCCGGATTTCAGTATCCAGTAGCAGAACTCTACGGTCTCCCACAAGGACACGGCGCCGACAATGAGGTCGTGATCCCAGTCGCGGTAGTTGTCGTTGACGTGAACCTGGAACAGTTTCCCCTCGCGCGCCAGGAGCACCGCCGCCTCGGCGGCGTTCTCGCCGGCGACCAGGCTGTGGCCGAAGTCAATGGTGGCTCCCACGTTGGGCAGGCCGATGGAGTTGATGAGGTAGAGCAGGGTGCCGGCGTTTCTCACGAAGATGTTGGCCCGCGGCTCCTTCGGCTTGTACTCGATGGCGACCTTGACCTCGGGGCGGTGGGCGGCGACTTCGCCGATGCCCTCGACCAAAGCGCGCCAGCACTCGTCGTAGTCAACCTGGAACGGATAATCGAAACCATCTTGGCCCGGCCACAGCAGGACGTCGGCGGCGCCCAGGTCGGCCGCGACCTCGAGGCCTCGCTTGCACATCTCGATGGCCTCGCGGCGGATGCCGGGGTCGGGCGCGGTGAAAGTGCCGAGCTTCCACTTGCGGTCCGGATAGAGGCCGATCTCGAGCGTGCAGAACTCGAACCCGGACGCCGACAGCAGGCGCCGCACCCGCTCGATGTCGCCGTCGCCGAACTGGTAGGGGTAGTCCAGCCCGACCCCCCGCAGCCCTTCCACCCGGGTCGCGAGGCCGATCTGCTGCTCCAGACTCATGGGATCGCGGTAGCCGCCTACGACGAACCTTTCTGCACATGGAGAGAATGGGGCGAAGCCGCTGCCGATCTTGTACCTGGTCGCTCTCGTCATCGCTCAGTCCTTTGCTCGATTGATCCAAGACACCCCGGCGAAGGAGGGTCCGAGTCGGCCCGTCACCGGCCCAAGGTCCTGCCCCCGTCCACCAGGATGGACTGTCCGCAAACGTAATCTCCCCACGGACTGGCGAGGTATGCCACCAGGCCGCCGATGTCCTCTGGTTTGCCCAGCCGCCCGACCGGGATCTGGGAAACGAGCTCACGCACCGCCTCTGCCGACGAATAGCGCTCGCGCAGCAAGTCCGTTTCGATGACGCAGGGATGAATGGTATTGGTCACAATCCCCCGGCGCGCGTAGTTCTTGACGAGATAGAGCATCATGCCGTTGAGGCCGGCCTTTGCGGCGGCATAGTCAATAGCGCCTCCACCCCCATCATAGGCGGCGGAGGAGCCGATCAGAATGATGCGGCCGCGGCCCGCCTTCACCATGTGCGGCAAGACCGCGCGCACGGCATAGAAGGCGCAGGTGAGGTTGATGTCAATAGACGCCATCCACTCCGCGTCCGAGACACTCTCTGCGGGGCGCGGAAGGTTGCGTCCCACATTGCACACAAGGACGTCCAGGGCGCCGTGCCGTTCCACGACCTCCTGCACCAGAGCCGCCGTCCCCCCCGCATCACAGGCGTCGAGCGCCACCGCCTCGGCGCTGCCGCCCTGCTTGCGAATCCGCGCCAGGAGCTCTTCCCGCTGACCCTGGTGGGCGGGACTACCGGTGTGCGTAAACACCACCACGGCGCCGGCTGCGCACAGCGCTTCACTGACGGCGGCGCCGATGCCGCGCGAACCACCGGTCACCAGCGCGGTCCTACCGCAAAGGTCTATGGCGAGCATTCCTCATCCTCACGTAGCAGGTGCGGTTCGAACACCCGGAGGGCGTTCCGCCCCAGCACCAGTCGCTTTGCCCGGTCACCGATATCCGCCAGGTAGATGCGCGTGAGGTGCGCCCGGGGATCAATCCATGGTTGATCGGAGCCGAAGATCACGCGCTCGGCGCCCACCGCGGTGACCAGATACGGAATCAGATCCAGGGCGAAAATGTCGCCAGCCAGATCAAGGTAAACGTGCGGGTACTTGCGGGCGAGACGAATCGCCTGCAGCCGGCCGGCGCCGGGACCGCCGCTGTGGCCGATGATAAAGGGTACCTCTGGGCGCTTCTCCAGATGCACCTCGAAGAGCTCCGGGAGCGACAGCTTCTGCACCGGGTTATCGGTCTCACTCCAGGTGTGCGCGAGGATCGGCAAGCGGTTCTCCCCGGCGTAGTCCCACACGGCGGCGTAGCTGTCGTCATTGGCGGCAACGCGGTGGAAACTGGGATGGACTTTGATGCCGATTAGCCCCGCGTGGCTCCGGCAGGCGTCTATCACCGCCAGCGATTCCTGCTCGCTGCGCGGATCGTAGACGCCCAGGAACGGAATTCGCCCGCGGGATTCCTCATAGGCTAGAACGGAAGCGGCGCGGGCCTCGAGGTGGCGGCCCGCCAACCACGCGTGATGCGTAGAATAGGCGCGCTCGATGCCGATCCGGTCCATGAGCGCCAGCACCTCGGCCAGCCCCCAGCCATGGGCGAATATGGTCCAGGGGCATCCCAGGTGCATGTGCGCGTCCACGACTCGCGGGGTGGTCACGGTCGTACCTCGGAGATCATGCGCCGGATATTGGCGCCGGCAATGGCGCGTTTGGCCTCCGTGGTGATGTCCGCTTGCAGCAGCAGTCCCAGCGGCACCAGCGGGTCCCGGGCGGGCGCGAAGCTGGCGAAGATCAGCCGCTCAGCCCCCAACTCGTTCACCGTGTAGGCGATCAGTCCCTGGGTGCAGTAGTTCGACATCTCCAGATGGAGGTTGGGGCAGGCCTTCATCAGCGGCAGCACCATCCGGGTGTGGTACAAGATCTTCTGCGCCTGCCCCTCGACAACGATGACCAGTTCAGGATAGCGCTGGGCGAGGTCGTATAGGTCTTGAAAGGTGGTCTCGGTGTGTAGGACAAACAGGGGCAGACGCTTCTCGATCAGCATCTCGCACAGCGACCCCACGCACCAGTCAACCAGGGCGTAGTGCCAACTGGCCGGGAAGACGCGAACCGCTCTAGCCTTTCGCGACCAGTCCGCGCCGTTCACGGCGGGCACCCCTGGATCCGCAGGGAACAACGGCTGCATTGCCAGCGCCGCGTACCAGTTGTCGCGGCCCGCGACCGCCTGCAGCAGTTGTTGGTTCGGTTCCTGGGAGCAGTCCTCCGCCGCGTTCCAGTGCGACAGCAGGACGCCATTGATGCCCACGCGGCGGTGGAGGTCGGCGATCAGCTCCGGCGTCCCCTCCGCCATCAACGGAAACGCCGGGGTCCGCCCCAGCCATGCGCTGGCATCGAACAAGTCGAGCTCGGCGGCTTCTCGACGCAACTGCGCCTCGATTTCGACAGGCCATGCCATCGGTTATCCTCGCAAGACCGCCTTGAGTGCTCCCGCCAAGACGCTGAGCACCTCGTCGCACTCGTCGCGGCTAATGATCAGCGGGGGCTTGATCTTGAGCACGTGGGGGCAGGGGCCGCCCTTGCCCAGGATGACACCGCCGGCCTGCGTCGCCCGACGGATGGCATTTGCCGCCTCCACCGCTGGCTCCTTCGTTTGGGGATCCGAGACCAGCTCCACGCCCACGTGCAGGCCCGCCTGGCGGATGTCCCCAATCTCCGGATACTCGCGCTGCAGGGCCTGCAGGCCGGTGCGGACATAGTCGCCCATTCTGCGCGCGTTCTCCAGCACCCCCGCTTGCATCATCCTGATCTGCTTGATGGCCGCCACTTGTGCCAGGCTGTTGTTGGCGAAGGTGTGCAGTTCCTCCCCATCGCCCTCAAAGCCCTTGAGCTTATCCGAGATGATGGTGGCCGCGATCGGCAGCCCCGCCCCGAACCCCTTGCCCAGAACGATGATGTCGGGGGTCACGCCGAAGTACTGGGCGGCGAAGAACTCGCCGATGCGGCAGTAAGTCTGGATCTCGTCGAAGATCAGCGGCACCCGGTATTCGCCACAGATGCGACGGATCTCCCGCAGGTACTCCACCGGCGGTATGACCTGCCCGCCGCTGCCCTGGAGGGGTTCAACGATGAAGCCCGCAGCGTTGCCCGCGATGCCCTTGCGCAGAGTGCTCTCGAACAGCTTGGCGCACGCCAGGCCGCAGCGCTCGCGCGCGAGGTCGAGCGGACAGCGATAGCAGTAAGGATTGGGGACGCGAATGAACGGCCGCGTCAGCGCCAAGAAGCGGCTGCCGCCGACCAGCTCCCCCGCGGAGCGGGTGGAAATCCACGACGCACCCAGGGAGCCCAGGGTGGTGCCGTGGTAGGAATCATAGAGGCAAATGAAGTCGCGCGCGCGCTCGGTGTTCTTGAGGCAGATCTTCATCGCCGCCTCGACCGCGAGGCCGCCGCCGGCGGTGAAGGACACCCGATTGAGATCGCCCGGCGCGATCTCGGCCACCAGCTGCGCCAGGTAATAGCGCATGGGCGTGTCCACCCCCTGGTGGACGTGGGACATGCTTTGCAGGTGCTCGCCCAGCAGCCGGTTGATCTCGTCGTTTGCATAGCCGAGATACATCGCCCAGCTCTGCGAGGTGCAGTCAATGTAGCTGCGGCCCTCCACGTCATAGACCCGCACGCCCTTGCCGCGCCTGACGACCGGCAATCCCCTGGTGCCTCCGCCCAGCATCAGGTGCCGCGCGGCATCGCGCATGGCGGCCGGCGACAGCGAGTAGATCTCCTCCAGCAGTGGGTCCATCGTTCTCCCTCAGCGCGCGCGGGTCACGGTGACCGGCGCCGCCGCGCGAAGCATGCTCAAGGCCCGCGCGTCACCAGGCAGCCGCGGGCAGGCGCTCACGCCATGAAGAATATCTGCTCCACCCACTCCGCGGCCTGGCCCCGGACGTCGCCCGAGCCGCCTTCGAAATAGGGAGCCATCCGCTCCTGCCAGCGCTGGCTCACCTCCGTCTCGGCGACCGCACGCAACGATGCCTGCACATCTTCAGCCTCCAGATAGCCGATCAAGAGGCCGCCGGGCGTCAGAAACATGGAGTAGTTGCGCACCCCCGCCCGACGCATGGCCGCAAGCAGCTCCGGCGACACCGGGTCGTGCGCCTGTCTGTACTCGTCAATCAGCTCCGGCTTGACCCTGAGCAGGAAGCATGCTCGTTGCACTCTTCAACCCTCGCTGACGACCCCCGGGAATCGCTTGTACGCGCAGTCCCAGCGCTCGCGATCCTGCGGCTCGTATTCCTTCAGCTCGACCGATGATCGCACCAGGGCGCGGCCCTCGCTTACTGATGGTATTGCTCCCGCGCCGATCATTTGCAGGAGCACGTTGCCCAGCGCCGTCGCCTCCGCCGGGCCGGCAAGAATGGGGAGACCCGTGGCATTGGCCGTAAACTGGCTCAGAAGCTCGTTCCCCGTGCCACCGCCGACGACGTGCAGAACCTCCACCCGATTTCCAGTGAGTTTCTCCAGCTTCGCCAGCAGGTGGCGATACTTGAGCGCGAGGCTCTCGAGGACTATCCTGATCAGCGTCCCGTTGTCCGTCGGCACTTGCTGGGAGGTTCTCTGGAGATATGTGACCAGCGCCCGAGGCATGTCAGTCGGGTTGACGAACGATGGATCATCCACCTCCACAAGGCCAGCAAACGGTGGGGCACAGGCGGCCAGCCGCACCATGTCGGCAGGCAGCGACGGACCTCCATGGGCGGCCCACACCCTGGCGCATTCCTGGAGAATCCACAGCCCGGTGATGCCAAAAAACGCCATGTAGTTGCCGCCGGCCGTCGCGGCGTTGGTCAACCCGCAGTCGAACCCCTCCTGCGTGAGGATCGGTTGCTCGCTCTCGACGCCCAGCACCGACCACGTCCCGCTGCTCAGGTAGGCCCAAATCCTGCGGTTGTCCGCGGGCACCGACAGCACCGCGCTCGCGGTGTCATGACTCGCCACCGCTATCACCGGAACAGCCCCCAGCCCTGACTCGTCCTGCACCCCCCGCTGCAGCCCCCCGATCACCGTGCCCGGGGGTGCAACGGGAGGGACTATTCGCACCGGTATCCCGAGGCACTCCAGGAATTCCGTTACCGCCGCGCCGCACTCGAAGCCGTAGAAACCGGTGTTCGAGATGCTGGAGTGTTCATCGGTTTTCTCTCCGGTCAGGAAGTAGTGGAAGACACTCGGCATCATGAGCAAGCAGTCGGCGACCTCCAACTGCGGGCAGTGGCGCCTGGCGAGCGCATAGAGCTGACAGATGGTGTGGATCTCAAGGGGGTTGACCCCCGTCGCGCGATAGATGCGATAGCGGCCAACGCGCTCGTCGATCTCCTCGAGCAGCCCCTGCGTGCGTCGGTCCCGGTAGTGATGGGGGTTGCCGAGGAGCCTGCCGTCCCGGTCGAAGAGCCCGAAGTCAACCCCCCACGTGTCAATACCGATGCCGTTCGCAGCGGAGCCGTACCGCCGGGCGTATTCGCCCAGGCCGCGCTTGATCTCCCTGAAGAGTGCCAGCACATCCCAGTGAAGATCGTCGCGCACCTGCACCGGCTCGTTGGCAAAGCGCGTCAGCTCCCGGCACGTCACGCGCGCCCCATCGAACTCCCCCACGATCGCGCGGCCGCTGGAGGCGCCGAGGTCGAATGCCAGAAAACGTTGCGCCGCCTTCATCGTCATGCTTTCGCCCGCAGCGAGTCCTCCGCGACCCGCTCGATCTCGGATGCTAAGTCCTGCGCCTTGGCGCCTTGGTAGTAGGCGATCAGGAAGTAGATCGCGTCCAACAGGCACATCTGGGCAATCGCCGAGGACGAGACCGCGGCGTTGACTCTGCGCTCCCGAAAGGAGGTAAGCAGCGTGAATTCGGACAGCGCCGCCAGCGTCGAGTCAGCATAGTTGGTAATCCCGATGGTGCGGGCTCGCTTGCGCTGAGCAAGCTGTAGCAAGTTCGTCGTCACCGCGGTTCTACCCGTATGGCTGATGCCGACGGCTACGTCTCGGGAAGTGGCCGACGACAGCAGGAGCACCCCCTCATAGGGATCGGTGATCGCGTGGGTGGCAATGGCCAGGCTCCCAAAGCGCAGCGCCGCCGACTTGGCGATCAGGCCCGAGTCGCCGATGCCGATGAGAAACAGACGCCGCGCCCGCATCAGAAGCTTCGCCACCGCATTGACCTTTTCGCGCTCGAGCAGCGCTTCGGTATCAAGCAAGCTCTGGCGGTTCATCTCGAAGACACGTTCGACGATGGTTGCCGGCTTGTCACCGGGGCCGAAAACATCCGACACCGCCGCTTCGTTGGCAGCAAGGCTGGCAGCGAGGTCAATCTGAAAGGCCCGGTAGTTCTCATAACCCAGGCCAGTGCAGAATCGACTCACGGTCGCCACGCTGGCGCCCGCCTTCGTCGCCAGCTTGGAGATCGTGAGCCCGACCGCGTCCCCGGGATGCGCCAAGACAAAGCGGGATACCCTGTCCGTAATCGCGCCCTCCACCCTTGCCATACTGCGAATGCGCGAGAGGCAGTTGCCCTTTAGGTGCTCCCCCAATCCCTGCTCCTTACCACCTGACCGCGCGCCGCCCGGCGAGCGGCGGGCTTGATAGTTATTTTCGTCAGCTCCTCATTGTAACGGTAAGGGGTTCCGCGGTCAAGCGCCGCCGCGCGGGGGGGTGACCGCGAAG
>DATLAK010000099.1 GCA_035527535.1 Armatimonadota bacterium | reverse complement strand
ACGACGTGGTGGCGACGTTCAACGCCATGATCCAGACCTTCCCCGCCAGCATCGTCGCCGGCACCAGCGGCTTCACCGCGCGCGACTACTTCGAGATCGAGGAGGCGGCCGCGCGCGAGCCGGTGCGGGTGGACTTCGCGCGCGAGGGGCCGCCCGCCGAGCCGCCGCGCGAGCAGCAGTAGGCGCCGGATGCCAGCCGGCCGCCGCGACAGTGGAGATGGAGGCGGATTGAGGGCGCGGCACGCCGCGCCCCAGCCCAGCCGCGGGCGGCTGGGCCACATTCCTCTCTGCGTTCTCCGCGATCTCTGGGGTTGAGCATTCTTTCCCATGTACGAAGCCATCGCCGCCAATCGCAACAAGTCGCTGCTGGTGATGATCGTGTTCGTGGTCATCATCGTCGGCTTGGGCTATGTCTTCGGCGAGCTGACCGATTTCGGTTACGCCGCGCCCGCAGTGGCGTTGGTGTTCGCGATCATCTCCGTCTTCGGCAGCTACTACTACTCGGATCGCATCGTGCTGGCGATGAGCCGCGCCCGGCCCGCCACCAAGGAGCAGTATTGCCAGCTCTACAACGCGGTCGAGGGGCTGAGCATCGCCGCCGGGGTGCCCATGCCGCGGCTCTACGTGATTGAAGATTCCGCCCCCAACGCCTTCGCCACCGGGCGCGATCCCCAGCACGCCGCGGTTGCCGTTACCACCGGCCTGCTGACCAAGCTCGATCGCTACGAGTTGGAGGGCGTGATCGGGCACGAGCTGGCGCACGTCGCCGACTACGACATCCGCTTCATGACCATCGTCGCGGTGATGGTGGGGATGATCGCGCTCATCAGCGACTGGATGATGCGGTACTTCTACTGGGGCGGGGGGCGTTCGCGGCGGCGAGGGGGCGGCTCAGGGATCATCGCGCTGGTAGGGCTGGCGCTGGCGATCCTGGCGCCGATCGTGGCGGTGCTGATGCAGCTGGCGCTGTCGCGGTCGCGCGAATACCTGGCCGACGCCCAGGGGGGGATGTTTACGCGCTACCCGGAGGGGCTGGCCAGCGCATTGGAGAAGCTGGCGGCGGACACCGAGCCGCTGGAGGTCGCCAACAAGGCCACCGCCCACCTCTATATCATCAACCCCCTGACCGAGCACAAGGGGAAGATCAATAGCCTCTTCTCCACCCACCCGCCGATTCAAGACCGCATCCGCCGGCTGCGGGAGATGTGAGGGGAAGATGACGGACTGCCGGCATGCGCCGGCAGCGACGATGCCCCGGGGGACGGGCCGACCCGAAAGCGTCGCTGCCACGCCGACGGGCAAGCCAGCGTGGCAGCGCACTCATCCAGCTATAGGGCGGGCCGGCCTGGGGGCGGCCCGCGGCCGTTTGTTTACTCGCCGAGGCTGCGGATGGTGAGGGTGAACACGCCACTGCCGCGCCCCATCCGGATCACCACCGCGTCGCCCGCCTTGAGGCGGCCGACCGCCCCCTCGTAATCCGCCACCGCCGTAATCTCCGCGTGGTTGATCTTCACGATCACGTCGCCCGGCTCCAGTCCGGCGCGAGCGCCGTCACCGTTGGGATCAACCTTGGTGACTACCACTCCCTGGTCGCGTTGCAGGCGATAGCGCTCGCGCAGCGCCGGCGTGATGTCGCTGACCGTGACCCCCAGCTTGCCGGTGGCGGAGGCGACGGTCGCGCCGGCGGTCTGGCCCTGGACCTGGCCGACGGTGACCTGCAGGGTCTTGTGCGCGCCGCTGCGGACGACGACCACGGGGGTCCGACTGCCGGGCTTGGTTTGCTCCACCGCACCCACCAGTTCGTCCGCATCGCCGATCTTGGTGTCGCCGAACTGGACGATGATGTCTTCCGCCTTGATCCCGGCTTGCTCGGCCGGGCTGCCAGCGACGACGTCATTGACGTAGGCGCCCTTATCCACGCCGTAGTTCGATGCCAACGCCTCATCCAGCGCCCGCACGTGCACCCCCAGCAGCCCGCGCGTCGGCGTTCCCCCCGACTTGAGGGTCTCGATCACCCGCCTGGTGGCGCCGTTGATGGGGATGGCGAAGCCTAAGCCGATGCTGAAGCCGGTGCCGCTGACGATCATAGTGTTGATGCCGATGACCTCGCCCTTGAGATTGAGCAGCGGGCCTCCGCTGTTGCCGGGGTTGATGACCGCGTCGGTCTGGATCATGTCGCGAAAGCGGCGCTCACTGACGTTGGGATTCTCGAAGGAGCGTTTCTTGGCGCTGATGACGCCGACGGTGACCGTCTGCTCCAGCCCCAGCGGGCTGCCGATGGCCATGACCCAGGAGCCGACGCGCTCGCGGTCCGAGTCGCCAAGCGGCGCCGCGACCAATCGTGCTTCGTTCTCGATCTTGATCACCGCCAGGTCGGTCTGGGGGTCGCTGGCCACGATCGTCGCCTTGCGCTCCTTGTCGTCGCCCAGCGTCACCGTCACGCGATCCGCGTCGCGCACGACATGGGCGCTGGTGAGGATGTAGCCGCGCGGATCAATGATGACGCCCGAGCCCAGACTCTTGCGCGGCTGGGCCGACGGCGGCTCGGTGCGAAAATCGAACTGGTCGCCGAACTGACGCCGAAAGAACTTGAACAGTTCCTCCATTCCGGGCGGGACTGACTGCTCGCCCGATGGCGGTTGTGCCTTCTGCTCGATGCTGATGTTGACCACCGACGGCTTCGCGCGCTCGGCCAAGGCGATGAAGCCCTGCTGCAGCGTCGTCAGCTCCTTCGGCGGCTCCAGCGTGGCGGCCGCGGCGCTGCCCACGAGCCCGTGGTAGCGATAGGCCACTCCCGCCGCGGCGGCCAGCACGATCAAGAGCGCGACGAGCCACGCGATCGAAATGGTTACGGCGTATCTGCGGTTGCGCATTCCCAACAACCTCCTCCTGCTCTCATGGCCTGCAATCGTGAATCGGATCGTTGTGGCTAGGGCCGACCCATCGGCCCGCCACCCCGGCGGCTTCGCCGCCTAGGGGCGCATGGGGATGATGGCGGCGGTCGCGGGCGCCTCGCGCCGCCGGCGCCGTGCAGCCGCGGCCGGCAGCGAATGGCTACTCGGGCTGCTCTCCGAGCAACCTGCGCAGGGAGCGCAGCGCGCCGCTCGCGCTGCGTCTGCACCGCTCGCTGGAGATGTAGCTGGCGATCTCCCAGTACATGCCTGTGCGTGCCCACAGCCCGCGCAGCGCGCCCATCTTCTCCTCCTTCATCACATGCGTTATTCCCACCAGCGGAACGCTTGTAACGCGCCAGCCCTGCACCCGCGCATGATAGGTGAGCGCGACCTCGACGCCGGAGCGCGCGAAGCGCACCCGCGGCACGCTCAAGAATGTCTCGCGGCGCAGCGCGCGTTGCCCCGAGATGTAGGGCACCAGCCTTTGGGCGAGATCGGTCCAGTAGCGCCCGTGGCGGAACACCCCGACACACATGTCGGCCTCGCCCGCGGCCACCGGCTCGACCAGCGAGCGCAGGTGTTCGCGCTGCAGGCCCACGAGATCCGCATCCAGGAACAGCGCGATGTCAGCGTCCGTACCGTGAACCCCTGCCCACATCGCCCCACCCTTGCCGACGTTCTCAGCCAGACGCAGGGCGCGCACGCCGTTATTCGTGGGCAGCTTTTCCAGCGTGTGGTCGGTGGACCCGTCGTCCACTACCACGATGTCGTCAAACAGGCCCGCTCGCTCCACCACGGACAGCACCGCCCCGATGCGGCGCTCCTCGTTGTAGGCGGGAATGATGGCTGCTACCTTGATCACTGGCCTCCTGTGCGTCGCTATTGTGCGGGATTATAGCACGCCGCGCCATATCCCGCCAGTGACGCACGGGCACCACCGCGGCAGCATCATTCCCGTCTTGTGTGACGAATGTCTCCGGCCGTTGGTTCCGTTGTGAGCCTTCACGGCAGCGCCAAGCGGGAACCGCTGGGCTTCGGCGCGCTGGGCGCGATCGAGACGCGCGGGCGCAGAAAGCGCGGGCGGGGAAACCGGCGACCGGTGGTTCACTGCGGCCGATGAGAGGGCTGCTGCCTGACGGAAAAGCCACAGCGCACGAACCGGGTTCGGGGGCGCAGGCTCAGCGGAGCCGTCGCGCGGCTCGCCCTCCTGAGAGCAGGCTCAGCCGACATCGCCTCCCGGGTGTCTATGGCTGTTCGGGGCCCGGTTTTGGCGCGGGCCGCTCGCCGACGGTCACGGTGACGACGATCTGGGCGCCATTGCGAAGTATGGTCAGCGGAAGCTCCTGCCCCACTGTGCTGTCCCGCACCACGTCGGCAACCACCTGCAGGTCGGTCACCGCGCGCTCTCCCGCGCGCACGATCACATCCCGGGGCTGGATCCCGGCCTGCGCGGCCGGGCTGTCCGGTTCGACGCCGCTGACGAGGACGCCGCCGCGATCCGGCAGCTTGAGCTGCTGTCGGATTTCGTCCGTGATCGGCACCACCCCCACGCCCAGCCAGGGGTGGATGGCGCGCCCGGTCGCGATCAGCTGCGTGGCTACCTTGCGCGCGCTCTCGGCGGAGATGGCGAAGCCGATGCCCTGCGCGTAGGGAATGATCGCCGTCGGGACGCCGATGACTTTGCCCTCGATGTCCACCAGCGCACCGCCGCTGTTGCCGGGGTTGATGGCCGCATCGGTCTGCAGCAAATGGTCAAGTACCACCCCGTTGGGGGCGCGCAGGCTCCGATCGCGCGCGCTCAGCACGCCCACCGTCACCGTGTTCTCGTAGCCGTAGGGGTTGCCGATGGCGATGATCCACGAGCCGATGGGCTTCTCCTCGGAGGCGCCCAGCTCGGCGAAGGGCAAGCCGCCGTCCGCTATGCGCACGACGCCGATATCGCTCAAGGGGTCGGTGCCGACGACGGTCGCGTCGTAGGTGCGCCCGTCGGCCAGAGTGACCTTGACCGCCGTCGCACCCTCGAGGACGTGGTTGTTCGTCAGCACCAATCCCTTCTGATCGATGATGACGCCCGAGGCCTGGCCCTGACGCGGAAACGGCCCCTCGAAGAACGGCCGAAAGATCTCCGGCACCGGCGCGGATGGGACTTGCACGATGGTGTTGATGTTGACGACCGCGGGGCCAACCTTCTTTATCGCCTCGACGATCGCACTCTGTGACTCCGGGGCGATCGCGCGCGCATAGGCCGGAGCGGCCAAGCCGGCGCCCCCTGGCGCCGTCACCAGCGCCGTTAACGCGGCGCCGATCACGCACCCCGCCAGGGCCGCTCCCACCAGGGGCGCCCAACGCAGCCTGAACACCGTTCCGTCGCTCATTCCCGCTCACCTCTTTGCGTTGGCTGCCGTATTGTCCCATGCCTCCCGCGGCGCGTCAAGGGCGGCGGCGGGCGAGCGCTGTGCGGGTGTTGCTACACCCACGTTGCTGTTCGTCACACCGTAGCCCGCAGCAGCGACCGGCATCATCGGCGCGGCGCGTGGTGACCACCGGTGGTTTGCGAACCGCACCCCCGCTCGCGGGTGTGACCTTCTTTCTTTGGTGCGGCCGCAGACGGTGCGCACCCCTCTCCCTGGAAGGGAGAGGTCGGCGAGCCTGCGGCGAGTGGCTAGGCCTGAAGGCCGCCACGGCGGTCCCGAGAATCGGGACTTAGCCGCCGGGTGAGGGTGGACGGCGGGACTGTTTACCCTCACCTTCGTCCTCTCCCCTTCGACAGGCCCCTAAGCCCGCTGGGCCGGGGTGGCGGTCGCGCGCGACCTAGCCACTCAGGGCAGGCTCTGGAAGGGAGAGGAGTGATTTGTGCGGCATGCCAAGACTCCGAGGTCACACCCCCGCTCGTCTCGGCCCTTGCCCAGTGCCACTGACCGCGATATAATCCTGGAAGCCATGCGACTCGCGCCCCCAGGAGCGGTGACGGAAGACGCGCTCGCCGCCGAGAACGTGCTGATCGAGCGATGTCAGCGGGGAGATACGCTGGCCTTCGATCGCTTGGTGGAGCGGCACGGCCAGTGGGTGTACAACCTCGCCTACCGCATGATCGGCGATCGCGACGAAGCGTGCGACATCGCCCAGGAAGCACTGGTGCGCGCCTTCGCCGCGATCAAGCGGTTTCGCCGCGGGTCATCGTTCTCGACCTGGTTGTACCGGGTGACGACAAACGTCTGCCTCGACGAGATCAAGCGCCGCCAGCGGCGGCCACCGCCCGCCAGCTCGCTCATCACTGACGAGGCGATCCCGGCGGATGCCCCGGACCCCGCTCCCGGCGTGGAGGAGCGCGTGCAGAGGCGGGAGCGCCACGAGGTCGTGCACCGGGCGATCGCGTCGCTGCCCGTGCACCATCGGCTGCCCCTCGTGCTGTACGAGCTGCAAGGGTGCTCCTACGAGGAGATTGCGACGATTACCGGCGCCAACGTCGGCACCGTGAAGTCACGGCTGAACCGGGCTCGCCTGGCGCTCAAGGAGGCCCTCCAGCCGCACCTGGAACTTCTGCGCGGAGACTGAGGTCAAACAGTAGGGTATGCCATGCGATGCCGTGATGTCATAGACCGGTTCTCCCGCTACCGCGACGGCGACCTGGGAGCGGGCGAGCGGCGCGAGCTGGAGGCGCACCTGGGGGCCTGCGTCCGCTGCCGGGAGGAGTTCGCCGCGTTGGAGGCGGTCCTGCGGTCCCTGCGCGAACTGCAAGCGGAGCCTGCGCCGCCGGCCCTGGTGGGCGCGGTGCGGGCGCGCCTGCAGGCGCGCGGCGACGGGCCGCGTGCGGTGATGGTGCGCTGGGCAGTGCCGGTAGCCGCCGCGGCCCTGCTGGCGGTCGCTGCCTTCGGTGTCATGCACCTGACGACACGTGAAGAACCGTCATTCCGCAGCCGAACCGCCGCACAGGCGCCCGCCCGGCTGCGCGACGACTCGGGTGACGCCCTGCGTCAACCACCCCTGCGGACTCCCGCTCCCATGACTGGTGCGGCCGCGCCGTCCGCAGAGCGCCCGGCGCCACCGGTCCACCCCGGCGTGCCGGCGGCGACCGCGGCCCAACCGCGCGGCGCCAATGGGCGCGAACCATCGCGCCCGTCCGCGGGGTACGCGCCAACGAAGGCTGAAGCGCCGGCCGTGTCGCCCTTGACTCTTACAGGGCCGCCGCCCATGGGGACGGAGTCCCCGCGCGCGTCCGGGGCTGGCGCCGAGAGCGCGGTCACCAAAGGCAGGACGGCCGCAGAGCAGGAGGAGCACGTTCCCTCCTCCGCGGCACCATCGGTCGCGGCGGAGCCGGCGACCCCGTCGCTGCGCGCCGCGCGCGCAGCCGTCGCTACCCCGGGCGAGGGCAAGCGTGCGCCTGCCGCCGATCTCGACGATGCGTTGCGGTTCGGCGAGCGGGCCGCTACCTCGATTGCGGTGACGGCCCAGGCCAGTCACACGCAGTTGTCCAACCGGAACCTGACGCTGCAGTTGAAGCCCAACGACGACGTGGAGGACGCCCAGGTGTCGCTGCGCAGTGCCGATGCGCGATCGCCCGAGGTCGTGCTGTGGCAGGGCCGACTCGACAAGAGCAGAGTCAACAACGTGGACGTGCAGGTGGCGGCGCCGGGCCCCGACATGGCAACGCAGCAGCTAGTCATACGCGGCGCCCAGGTGCAGCCGCAGGCTTACTACGTGTTCGCGCCCGTCTCCGCGGAGCGGACGGAAGCGGCGCCTGCCGGTGCTGCCGGGCCCTCCGGCCCCCCCGGGCCGATGACCAGAGTGAGCAAAGGGAAACCGACCGCTTCGGCCACGTGGGACGAGGTTTTGCAAGGTCTGGCATCGGGCCAAGGCGTGTACGTCCTGGCGCCGGAGGGCTTCCCGACCGGCCGCCGGGCCGGCCTCGGCGCGCGCCCCGCACAGAAGACGATAGCGAAGGCGCTGGAGCGGATGGGTTACGCGCTGCGCGGCGGAGAGGGGACGCTGACGATATGGCCGGTGCCCCAACCTCCTGCTACTCCGGGTCGCGCGAAACGGTCCCATCCATGACCCGGGCATCGCTGATCGCCAGGGGCCTGGGCGTAGCGCTGGGCGCGTGCGCGCTGGCGCCGGCGATTGCCGCTCGCGAATCGCGCGTTCCCGCCGTCGTCTCGGCGCCGGGAGCGGGAGTCATGTCGTTGACCGAGGCGCAGGAACGCGCCTCTTTCGTCATCTGCCTTCCCACGGCTCCGCCGGCGGACGCCGGAACCCCGCGTATCCTGTTTGCGCCCGCACAGCAGATCGAGGGGGTCTATGTGCCCGACCGCGTCTACGTCACCTATGCCAACGGCATCACCCTGTGGCAGATGCCAAATCTTGGTCAGCCGCTCACCCAACCCTCGTTTCCCCTCAGGTTCGGCGACCGTGCGGGATGGGCAGCGCAGGGCCCCGGGCCGCGACGGGTCACGGTCGAGTGGATCCAAGGCGATACGCAGCTCGGGCTGACAGCCGAGCTGCGCGTGGAGGAGCTCCTCAAGCTCGCGGGGTCGGCGGTGCAGGCGGCCCCCGGCGCGCGCATGGGTGCTCCCTCGGCGGCGCGCCGGCGGGGGTGGGGACGCTCCGTCGCCGCCGACCTCCCCGGCGGTGGAGTAGGCCTCGCCCTCACGCCCGGCATGCCGACAACCATCTTGTCGGTCGAGCCCGGCATGCCGGCGGCGCGCGCGGGACTGCGGCCGGGTGACACCATCGTCGCCGCAGACGGCCGCGACGTATCGCTGCTCCACCTGCCGGCGATGATGGAGCTGCTGCGCGGGGCGCCGGGCACATCGGTGAAGCTAACGGTGGCGCGCGCCGGGAGCACGACTCCCCTGCAGGTGACGCTCAAGCGAGTGCGCCTGCCGCTCTACGATGTGGAGGATATGACACTGGCCCAGGCGCGCGCAGTCATGCCGTTCGTCCTGCTGGCGCCGCAGTGGCTGCCGCCCGGCTACGGGCTGCTAACGCTCAGCGCGCTGACGCGTAACGGCAAGCCCGTGGAGGCGCGGCTGCTGTACGCGGGGGCCGGCAAGCCGCTGCTGATAATCACCCAGGCGGGAGCGCGCAGCACCGCCGGGCCGGCTCCGGCCCCCGGGTTGGGAGCGCGAGTCGCAATCGGCGCCGCGACTGGGACGCTGACCAGCGCGGGCGCGCAAGCGGTCCTCTCGTGGGCCCGCGGCGAAACCGCGGTGTCCCTGCAATCGCGCGCCCTCGGCCGCGAGGCGATGCTGAAAACCGCCCGCTCGATGCGTTAGCTTCGACGCGAGATCATTGGTTTCCGGAGGATCCATGCTCAAGGGACTGTTCAGCCGCATCGGCCAGCTCTTCCTGCGCGACGTGGTGGATGAAGAGCTGCTGGAAGAACTCGAAGAGCTGTTGGTGGCGAGCGACGTCAGCGTCCGCACCGCCCAGGAGGTGGTAGGGCAACTGCGTCAGCGCATCCTCGCCCAGCACATCGCACAGGCCGCCCACGCCCGTGACGCCCTCAAGGACATTCTGACGGAGGTTCTGTCCCGCCACCAGCGCCCGCTGATGACCGACGAGCGCCAGCCGCTCCTCTACCTGATGGTGGGGGTCAACGGCACCGGCAAGACCACGACCATCGCCAAGCTTGCCCATCGCTTTCGCGGCCAGGGCAAGCGCGTGCTGCTGGCGTGCGCCGACACCTTTCGCGCGGCGGCGGCGGAGCAGCTCCAGGTGTGGGCGAGCCGCATCGGCGTCGAGGCCATCGCCCAGCAGCCCGGCGGCGACCCGGCGGCGGTGGTGTTTGACGCGGTCGCCTCCGCGCGCGCGCGCGGGGTCGAGGTCGTTATCGCCGACACCGCCGGCCGCCTGCACACGCAGCGCAACCTGATGGAGGAGCTGCGCAAGGTGGCGCGGGTGAGCGAGCGCGCGCTCGGCCGTCCTGCCGACGAGGCGCTGCTGGTGCTCGACGCCACCGTCGGTCAGAATGCCTTGGCGCAGGCGCAGCAGTTCGCGCAGGCGGTCGCCGTCACCGGCATCGTCCTCACCAAGCTCGACGGCACCGCGCGCGGGGGCGCGGTGGTGACCATCGCCCACGAAACCGGCCTCCCCATCAAGCTCATCGGCACCGGCGAGCAGGCCGACGACCTGCGGGACTTCGATCCCCGCGCGTTCGTGGAGGAGCTGTTCGCACCGGGGTAATGAGCGCTCCCGCGCCGCGCCGGGCCAGGCGTCAACCGGGCGCGCCTTCTCGTGGAGGGCGCGAGCAATCGCGCCCCGACCTGTCAGGGCGTGGCGTGAGGTTCGCGACCTCTATAGGAGGTCGCGCGCAAGGGCGATCGCCACTCTCCGAACACACCCGGCGAGCGCGGGGGGTGACCTTCTTGGGTGGGGATGGATTCGATGCCGACCGCGAGGCACCTGTTCGGCAGGACAGGCGGGGGCGCGGCTCGAACTGGAGACTGACGCGGAAGGCCGCGGTGCGCTCGGCATGGACAAGCTCAGCGTCATCATCCCCACCCATAATGAGGCGCACAACATCGCGGAGTGCGTGCAATCGGTCGCCTGGGCGGATGAGGTGCTGGTGGTGGACGACTCGAGTGAGGACGCCACCGCCGCCGTCGCGGGCGAACTGGGGGCGCGCGTGCTGCAACACGAGTTTCGCGGCCCGGCAGCGCAGAAGAACTGGGCGCTGAGCCAGGCCGCGCACCCGTGGGTGCTGTCGCTCGACGCCGACGAACGCGTGACCCCTGAGCTGCGCCGCGAGATGCGCGCCCTCCTCGTCGCTGATCGAGCGGCGGATGGCTACTTCATCCCCATCCACGGCTACTTCCTGGGGCGGCGCATGCGCTACGGCGCATGGCGCGGAGAGCGCAAGCTGCGGTTGTTCCGGCGCGACCTGACGCACTACCCGGAGCGCGCAGTGCACGAGGCGGCGCAGGTGCAGGGGCGCGTCGGCCGCTGCCGGGGAGCGATCCTGCACTATTCGTATCTCACCCTGGACGATTGCTTCGTGAAGATGCGCCGCTACGCGGAATGGGGGGCGCTGGAGTGGCTGCGGCGCGGCCGGCGGCCCTCGCTGCCAAGCATGGGGGTCCGCGGCCCGGCGATATTCGCGCGCGACTACATTCTTCGCGCCGGGTTTCTCGATGGCCCGCAGGGCCTCATCCTGGCGCTGTTCGATGCGTGGCAGGCCGCGGCAAGAGAGGCGAAACTGTGGGAGCTGGGGCGCCCAACCTTGCCGACCGCGCCCGAGAGCGAGCATGCCCAAGATCAGCATCGTCCTGCCGACGCGTAACCAGGCGGACTACCTCCCCCACAGCCTGGACGGAATCGCGAACCAGACCTTTCGCGACTTCGAGTTAATCGTCGTGGACGACGGCTCGACCGACAGCACGCCGCAGGTGCTAGCCGATTACCAGTCGCGCCTGGGCTTCGAGTTGTGCCGGCAAGCCCATGCGGGCTTGCCGACCGCGCTTAACGTCGGTTTCGCCCAGGCCCAGGGAGCACACCTGACCTGGACCTCGTCCGACAACATCATGCTCCCATCCATGCTCGAGACGCTGAGCGCCGCGCTGGATGGGAATCCCGAGGTGGGGATGGTCTATTCCGACTGGTATGACATCGGCGACGCGGGAGAGATCATCCGCGCCGTGCGGACGCTGGACTACGACCCGCTCGTGCTGTTGCGCCACAACTACATCCGCGCGTCATTCATGTACCGCCGCCAGTGCCGCGACGAAGTCGGCGACTATGACCCCGACATGAAGTACAAAGAGGACCACGATTACTGGCTGCGTATCGCCCGCCGCTGGCCGATGCGGCGGGTCCCGGAGCTGCTCTACCAGTACCGCATTCATGACCGCAGCCTCTCCCGCGCGCACGGCCCGGCTGACCGCGAGCGCGAGCAGGCCAACCAGGCGTTTCACGCCCGCCATCGGGCTCCCCGCCCGCTGGCGTGGTGGTATGCGCAGCAGAAATGGCGCGGGGTCAAGCTGGCCTACATGCTGCGGGGGCAGGGGCGCGAGATTCCGCGCTAGTGAGAGAGCGAAAGTTCGCTGGGGGCGGCACCGGGCGCTGTTTTTCCGGGTGACGGGCATGGCCCGTGGGGGCCGCCTGCTCCCCCGCAACCACTTTGTTGTGGGTGCGCGAGTCGAGCATGAAGGTGCTGGTTGATGCAACCGTACTGGAGGCGCCCGCCACCGGTATCGCAAAGGCGACGGTGGGGCTGTGGCGCGCCTGCCTCGACCTGGTGCCGGCCTGGACCGTCACGGCGGCCCACCGCAAACCGCTTCAGTGTGACCTCCCGTCCGGCGTGAGCGCAGCGCGAATTGGCCGCCGCTTCTCGCGGCAGCATTGGCGGCGGTTCGCGCTACCGCTGCACGTGGCGCGTCATCGCCCCGATCTCGTTCATTTTCCATTCAACGGCGGCGTGCCGCGGCTGTTTTCGCGCGCGATGGTGGTGACGACCATGCACGATATCCTGCCGCTGGTCATCCCGCACTATTTCACGACCGACCGCGCGCGCGATCAGTACCGCGTTCAGGTGCAGCGCGATCTCGATCACTCCGACCTCGTAGTCACGGATTCGGACTACTCCAGGTGCGAGATAGTGAAGCACTTCCGCACGCAGGTCGAGCCGGTCGTGGTGCGCCTCGCCACCCATCTGCGGGCCGCAAGGGATGTGCTCCCGCAGGGCATCCACGGGCGCGGCGACTACTTTCTCTACGTCGGCGGCTATGATCTGCGCAAAGGCATCGAGCGCCTCGTCACGGTGGTCGCTGATCTGCGCCGGAGCCAGCGTCTCCGCAGCAGGCTGCTGCTGGCCGGAAGCCCGGACTGTCGCTCGGATCGGTTGCAGCAGGTGATCGCGGAGGCCGCGCGACAGGGGGCGGTGGAGGAGCTGGGGTATGTTGCGGACGCCGATCTGCTCCATATGCTGGTGCACGCACAGGCCCTCGTGTATCCCTCCAAGTACGAGGGCTTTGGTCTGCCGCCGCTAGAAGCGATGACGGTGGGCTGCCCGGTGATCACCACCCGGTGCGCGGCGATCCCCGAGGTGTGCGGCGATGCTGCCCTCTACGTCGACCCCGACCGCGACCGCGACCTCGCCGACGCGCTGGTGCGGATCGAGGGCGACCCCCAATTGCGCGAAGCGCTCAGGGGCAAAGGCATGGCGCAAGCAGCGAAGTTCTCGTGGAGGGCATCGGCGGAGACATTCCTCGCCGAGGTGGAACGGGTGCTCGCGGCGCGGAGTCACGCATGATCGTCGTGTGTGAGCCGCAGTGCGCCGGGTTCGTGCACGCGCAGGTCAACGCCGCGCTCCTGGCCGTGATCAGGGCGGCGTTTCCCGGCCAGCGAATAATGTTCCTCGCCGAGGGCGAGCATCTGGCCGAGGTGGGCGAGACCCTGCGCGAGCACGCAATCGCCCCCATCGAGCTCCTGCAGATCCGCCTGCCGCGGCAGCGCGGGCACCTGATCCGGTTCTGCCAGGAGCTCGCGCTGTGCAAGGCCGCATTCGCCGCAGCCGCGCGCAACCAGGCGCGCTGGGTAGTCTATTCCTCGATCACCAGTGAGAGCTTGTTCGCCGTCAAGCTGGTGTTGCCGTCGTTCCCGCAGATTCGCTGCGTGGCGGCGATGCACGCCATCCTGGCGACCATAACCCAGCGCCCAAGGCGGGTTCTGCGGCGGGTGTTCTGGTTTCGCCGCGCGCTGCGGTTCCGCCCATCGGATCGCATCGCCTATTTGGTCATGGGCCAGCCGATCGCGGACGAGCTGTGCCGCGAGATGCCGGCGATCGCGGACCAGGTCATGTTCATGGATCTCCCTTACTTCTACGCCGCCCCGCAGCCTCACGAGCCGTTTGCGGGCGATGTCGTTCGCTTTGGCGCGTTCGGGGTTGGCCACCGGGACAAGGGCACCGATGCCCTGTTCAGGATGGCGAGCGAGATGCAGGCGCTTGATTGCGACCGCAGGCCTGAGTTCACCGTGCTGGGCCCGATAGTTGACTGGAGGATGCAGAGGATGGCGGCGCACCCCGTGGTGGTGCCGTCGCCGGCGAAGCCGCTGCGCCGCGCCGAGTTCGATCGCCGCGCCGCCGGCGTCGACTACGCGGTGTTCTTTCACCGGCCGCAGTCATACGCCCTGAGAGCCAGCGGTGTTTTCTGCGACGCTCTCTCCCACCTCAAACCGGTCATCGCCTTGCGCACCCCGTTCTTCGCCCACCATTTCGAGGCGATGGGGGACATCGGTTACTTGTGCGACAGCTACAAAGAGATGCAGGAGGTCATCCTCGACATACTGCGCACCAAGCCGGTCGCTCGCTATGCGCGGCAGCGGGCTAACCTTCTGGCGGCGAGGGAGCGCGTGAGCCTGTCGCGCCTCAGCGCAAGGCTCGCCGAATTGCTGAGATGAGCCCGCTCGGAATGCGCATGGGCTCAGCCCGCGCCGTCCACGGAATCCCCAGCGCTAGGCACGGCGCCGCGCATGACCCTGTCCGCGGCTTGCGTCACGTGCCGCACGGTGATGCCGGTCATGCACGCGCGGGTCTCGCACCCGCGCAGGCAAGGGGCGCAGTCGAGACCCGCGGTGACGATCTCGTGCCCGTCGCCGCAGGGTCCGGTGCGCCGGGGATCAGTGGGGCCGAACAGCGCCACGGTGGGCGTGCCCATGGCCGCCGCGACGTGCATGGGCCCGGCGTCAATGCCGACCAGCAGCCGGGCGCGTTCGAGCACGGCAACCAGCTCGCCGGTGGTCGTGTGACCCGCCAGGTTGACCGCCGGCGCCGACATCGCGGCGGCGATGCGCCCCGCCTCGGCGGCATCGCCGGCCCCGCCGACGATCACCACCGCCGCGCCCCAGCGCCGGTGCAGATGGTCGCCCACCGCCGCGAACCTGCCGGCCTCCCACGCCTTGTGCCGCCGGCGCCCCGAAGCGCCCGGCGCAATCGCGACCATCTCCTGACCGGACGCGACTCCCCGCTTCTCCAGGAGCCCGCGCGCGCGCGCCCGCAATGCCTCGGCAATGGCCAGCATGCCGACGTAGCTGAGCGGCGGCGCGTCGGCGCCGAGGCACACGGGCAGGCGCGCCAGCTTGCCCGGCCACACCACGCCGCGCACATGCACCTTGCGCGTGAACAGAAAGCTCAGGTCCGCATCCACAAACCCCACGCGCCTTGGCGCCCCGCAGGCGAGCGCCTGCAGCACGGACGATGCGGACTGCGACAGCGCCACGACCAGGTCGAACCCGGCGCCCCGCAGCCCGCGTGCCAGTCGCGCCTCGGCCGCGAGCCCGCCCCGACGTAGGATCAAGCGGTCCACATAGGGGCTGTCCTGCAGCAGCTCCCGCAGGTGCGGGCGCAGGATGCTGACGATCTCCGCGGCCGGGAAGCGCGCCCGCAGCGCAGCCAGCGCGGGCAGCGAGAACATGAGATCCCCCACCTGGTTGAGGTGAAACACCGCGATGCGCCGCGGCGGTGCTCCCGCCAGCAGTTCGCGATAGATGCGCTCCACCTCGGCAGCCGCGCGCTCCAGCCCACCCGGCGCCGGGCTGTGCAGGCCGTGGACGGTAAGCAGGTGGGGGATCTGCGCGAGGCGCGCGGCCAGGGAACCCACGGCGCCCACGGTCCGGCTGTGGGCGTGGAGCAGGTCCACCTGCTCGCGGTCAATGATCCACGCCAGGCGGCGCACCGCGGCGGGCGCGTGCAGGCCGCGCATGCGCAGATGGAGGTGGCGCGCGCCGGCGGCCCCTGCCTGCTCCGGCGGCTTGCTCCCGCCGGAGACGATGACGCAGCGATGACCGCGCGCCCGCAAGGCCGCCGCGAGGCCGACGACGTAGCTCCCGGCGGCGCACTCGAGCGCGGGCAGCAGATGTAGGATCGTCAGTTCAGGCATGTTCCCGGCTTCGCGCCAGCCGCTGGAGCGCGGCCTCCAGGACGCGCTCCGGGGAGATGGTCTCCATGCACGGCACTCGGCATCGCCGACGCCGGCAGCCGACGCACCTCACCGCGGCCTGGAGCACGGTATGTCCGCTGCCGTGGGGGCCGGTGCGCACCGGATCGGTCGGCCCGAAGAGGGCGATCACGGGCACGCCCAGCGCGACCGCCAGATGCATCGGCCCCGAATCGTTGCCCACCGCCAGCGCGCAGTTAATCATCACTCCCGCCGACTGGGCAAGCGACGTGCGGCCGCTGAAATCGCACACCGTCCCGGGCGCGGCGGCCGCGATCCTGGCTCCGGCTTCGCGCTCATCAAGCCCTCCGAGCACCACGCACCGCACGCCGCGCTCCCCGAGCATGGCGGCGACGGCGGCGAAGTGGCGTGCCGGCCATTTCTTCGTCGCCCACCTGGCACCCGGCAGCAGGGCGACCGCCGGCGTCCTCTTCTCGCTGCCGCCGGAGCCGATGGCCCGCGCTCCATACTCGCGCGCCTTCTCGGGCAACCGCAGACCGTAGTCCACCCCTGCCTGGTTCGCTCCCAGGTAGCGCGCGAACTCCAGGTAGGCGTCCACCGCGTGGAGGTCGCTGCGCGGGGAAATGGCGGGCAAGTTGCATAGCGCCAAGCCCCCCTCCTGCCAGGAGCGAAAGCCCACGCGCCAGCGCGCCCCGCTCAGCCAGGCCAGGCCGGAGGTGCGAACCAGGCCCTGCAGGTCGAGCGATACCTGGGGCCGCAGCGCGCGCAGCTCCGACAACATCTGCAGCCGCGGGCGCCGCCCCGGGCGCCAGACGAGCAGGTGATGCACATGGCGACACATCGTCACCACCGGAGCGGCGGCCGGGCCCGCCAGCCAGGAGATGCTCGCGCCGGGGAAGCGCCTGCGCAGCGCCCCGGCGACGGGCAGCGCGTGCACCACGTCACCCAGCGAGCTGAGCTTGACTATCAGGATGCGAGTGAGCGCCATGGCTGGTGCGCGGTCCGCGGTCGGCAGTCACAGGTGCGCGAAACGGCCGGGCGCGCCGCGGACTACGAAGGGCCCTCCGTTTCGCCGCGCTCCCACGGGGGGCGGGCTTTCCAGCGACGATGCAGCCAGAACCAGTGATCCGGGCGCCGCCGCACGGCGTGCTCGATGATCTTGGTGAAGATGGCGGTGTTGGCGATGATATCGCTTTCCAGGTCATGGGTGCGTTGGATCTCGACCGGCGGGCCGATTTCACCGACCTGGATGCCGTCGGGCTGGCGCACGCAGAAGATGGGCAGCACCGTCGCCTGGGTGCGCTGCGCGAGCACCGCCGCCCCCGCCGCGGTGGACGCGAGCTTGCCGAAGAAATCCACGAACACGCCGCGCTCGCCCGCGTTCTGGTCAATCAACATCGCCAGCACCTCGTTGGCGCGCAGGCGGCGCATGCACGCGCGGATCGCCCCGTCGCGCGGGATAACCCGCAGCCCGCCGTGGCGGCGCAGCGACGTCAGCAGCTCCGTCACCTCCTGGTCGCGCTGGTCGCGGGCGATGACGTTGAGCGGACGGTAACCAGCGAGCGCGAGGCGCGCGCCGACCGTCTCCCAGTTGCCGAAGTGCGCGGTAATGAGAATGACGCCGCGGCCGCGGCTCAGCGCCTCGTCTATGTAGTGCTGGCCCTGGAGGCGATTGGCGTCAACGATCTCCCGGGCGCCCATGGCGGGCATGCGCAGAAACTCGATCAGGCCCCGCGCGAAGTTGCGATAGAAGCGGCGCGCGATGACCCGCAGCTCGAGTTCGGATTTCTCGTCGCCGAACGCGGTGCGCAGGTTGTCCATGACGATGCGCCGGTGGCGGGGCGAGCCCGCCATCACCAGCATCCCCAGCATCGCCCCCAGCGCGCCCACCGCGCGGCGGGGAATGACATGCGCCCAGCGCGCCATGGAGAGCAGAAGCGTGCGGCCGACGAACTGCTGCATCCGCCTGTAGCGCAGGTGAATCACGGCTGCTCCGGTTCCCCCTCCCACTCGAGCCCGAGGCCGCCCTGCGCCGCCGCCATCTCCACGCGCAGCACCCACACTGGTTGCGTGAATGCTCCCGGCCACAGCCGCACCGCGTCCTTCGCCGTGGTCACGATACGCGCGCCCCGGCGCCGCGCGAAGCGCTCAATCGCCGCGCAGTCCGCGCCGCGGTAGCGGTAGTGATCCGGGAAGCGCAGGGGCAGTACGCGCGCACCCAGTCGCTCCAGGGTCAGCTCGAAGGCCCGCGGGTTGCCGATGCCCGAGAGGGCAGCCACCGGTTGCTCCGGCAGCCGCCCCAGGTCCATCGCTTCCTCGCCCTCCAGGGCGCGCAAGTCAAGCGGACGATGGACGGTCTCGCGGATAGGCCCGCGAAAGACGCGCCCCACGCGGCGGCGTAGCTCCGCCACCCGCTGCGGCGCCGCGAGATCCGTGTGGGTGATCCACACCGCGCTTGCGCGGCGCAGGTGGCTCAGCGGCTCGCGCAGGATGCCGGCGGGCACCAGCAAGCCATTGCCGAACGGACACAGCGCGTCAATCAAGACGATCTCGCGATCCTTGGCCAGCCGCCAGTACTGGAAGCCGTCGTCGAGGATAAGCACCTCCGCCCCCAGGGTCTCCACCGCTCGCCGTCCGGTTTGCCGCCGATCCTTGCCCACGAGCACCGCCGCGCCCGCCGCCTCGCGGGCCAGCAGCAATGGCTCGTCGCCGCCGCTCAGGTGGTCACTCATGACCTGCCTACCGTCGGACACGAGCTCGGCCTTGCCTCCCCCGCACCGCCGCCCGTAGCCGCGGCTGAGGACCGCGGTACGCTTGCCGGCGCCGACGGCGTCCGCGGCCAGCAGCGCCGCCGCCGAGGTCTTGCCGGTGCCGCCGGCGGTCAGGTTGCCGACGCTGATGACCCGGGCGGGCAGGCGCGTCACGCGCGCCAGGCCCAGAGCATACGCCAGCCGACTCAGCTTGAGGCCGATCCAGTATAGCGCGGAGGCGGGCGCCAGCATGCCAACCAGCGCCCGCGCCGCCGGCCTGCGATCGGCCCCGGACAGCGCCCCGACGACGAAAGCCCGCAGCCCGGCGCCGGGCGTGGACTGCGTCCCCGGCGGCCGGTAGCCGAGCATCTCGGCGGCGGCAAGCGCGCTGCGGTCGGCGGCGCCGCGGTGCCGCGCCAGCACCTCGCCGCTGCTGCGCCGGATCGCCGCCAGGCGCTTGCGATCCCGGATCAGCGAGGCCAGGGTCATGCCCAGCGCTTGCGGGCTGCGCACTTGAACCCCCAACCCGGCCTCGGTAATCACACCCGCGATATCGCGGGACTTGTGCATGTGCGGGCCGAAGACGCAGGGGATCCCTTGCGCCGTCGCCTGGAGAAGGTTGTGCCCGCCGATGGGCGCGAAGCTGCCGCCGATGAAGGCCGCGGCGGCGACTGAGTAGACTCGTTCGAGCTCGCCGATGGTGTCGAGGATGATGACCGTGTTGGGTCCTTCGGCGGCGCCGGGCGGCCCCTGGGTGCGGCGCCGGGAGCGTAACCCCGCTTGCGCCACCACCTGCTCGACCTCGCGGGCGCGCCCGATGTGCCGGGGGGCGATGATGAGCCGCGCGGCGGCATCCACCTGGCGCACCGCGTTGAAGGCATCGAGCGCGATCCTTTCCTCCCCAGGATGGGTGGAGGCGGCAATGACCACCGTCTGCGCCCCCGCGACCCCCAGTTCGCGCGCCAGCCGCTCGCGTTCCCCCGGCGCGACCCGCGCGCCTGCCTGGTCGAACTTGACGTTGCCGACCTGGGCGACGCGCGCGGGCTGAGCGCCCAGCGCGACGATGCGCTGGACATCCCTTCGCGACTGCATGCAGAACCGGTCAACCCGACCGACCACCCACCTGAACAGCGGTCCCAGCACCTGCAGCCGCCGGGTGGTGCGATCCGACACCCGCCCGTTGACCACCATCGTAGGTATGCCGTGCCTGCGGGCGGCGGATAGGAAATTCGGCCACAGCTCGCCTTCGACCAGCAGGCACAGGTCCGGGCGCGTCAGGCGCAGGGCGCGCTCCACGGCGGGCAGGAGGTCGAGGGGAAAATGGAAGATGGCATCGGCGCGGGCACAGCTCCTGGCGGCCATGGGCCGTCCCGTGGCGGTGGTGGTCGAGACCAGCACCTGGGCCTCGGGAAGGACGCGCTTGATGGCGTCGAGCAAGCACGCGGCGCCCGCGACCTCACCGGCGGAGACGGCATGAATCCATACCCGCGGGCCTCCCGGCCGGTAGCGCGCCGCCGGGGGAACGCGCCCCAGCCGCTCGCCCCAGCCGCCGTGCGACTTGCCGCGGCCGGCCATTCGCCACAGCAGGTACGCCGCCAGCAGGGGTGCGAGCAGAGTCAGAGCGATATTGTACAGCAGCAGGCGCCAGTCAAAGGCCGGCGCCGGCTCCGCCGGTGGGGCGGGCCACGTTCGTGGCGGGCGTTGGTGTTGGCTCACGACGTCTTGGACTGCCATCGTCAGTTGCCCGGGTTACTCGCGCGCCGGGGCCTCGCGGAACTGCATCTGGTACAGCCGGCGGTAGAGGCCGCCGCGCGCGACCAGCGCTTCGTGGGTGCCCTGCTCGATGACGCGGCCGTCGCCCAGCACCAGGATGCGATCAGCGTTGCGCACGGTCGGCAGGCGATGGGCGATGATGAAGGTGGTGCGGCCCTTCATCAGGCGCTCCAGGGCCTCCTGCACCAGAGCCTCGGATTCCATGTCGAGCGAGCTGGTGGCCTCGTCGAGCACCAGGATGGCCGGATCCTTGAGCAGAGCGCGGGCGATGGCGATGCGCTGGCGCTGGCCGCCCGACAGGCGCAGGCCGCGCTCGCCGACGTCGAAATCGTATCCCTGCGGCAGCGCGCGGATGAACTGCTCGGCGTTGGCCGCGCGCGCGGCGGCGTACACCTCCTCCGGCGTCGCCTCCAGCTTGCCGTAGCGGACGTTATCGTAAACACTGCCGCTGAAGAGGATGGTCTCCTGGGGCACAATGCCGACCTGGGCGCGAAGCGACTGCACCGTCACCCGACGCAGATCCCAGCCGTCTATCTCCACCCGGCCCGAGCTCGGATCGTAGAACCGCGGCAGGAGGTTGACGAGCGTGGACTTCCCCACTCCACTGGGGCCGACCAGGGCGACCACCTCTCCGGGTGTGACCTCGAGGTTGATGCCGTTGAGCACTTCGGCGCCCCCGGGGTAGGCGAAGGACAGGTCGTGGAAACGAACGCGGCCACGCACCTTGGGCAAGGCGACGGCGTCGGGCGCGTCCGGCACCGTCGCTTCCTGGTCCAGGATCTCGAAAATACGACGGACCGCGGCGATGCCTTGCTGAATCGAGAGATGAATGTTGCCGATCTTGCTGAAGCGCTGGCCGACCCGCTGGGCGATGATGAAGAACGGGGCCAACTCCTCCGCGCTCAGGCGCCCCAGGATCACCTGCCAGCCGGCGAAGGCGATGCCCACCACCATCCCCACCATGCCCATGTACTCGACGAGTGGTCCCAGCAGCGCGAGGATGCGCGCGGACCTGAGATTGGCCTCGACGTTGCTCGCACTGATCTCGGCAAAGCACTCGTCTTCGTAGTCCTCGCGGGCGAAGCTCTGGATGATGCGCACGGAGTGGAGCCGCTCCTGCACCCACGACGCGAGGTGGGCGAGGCGCTGCTGGATGTTGGTCTGGGCGCGGCGCATGCCGCGGCCGGCGCGCGAGATGGTATAGGCCGTGAGCGGCACCAGGATGACCGACAGCAGGGTCAGCCGCCAGCTGATGATCAGCATCCCACCGACGCCGATGACAAAGGTGATGACGGTCGCCACCAGATCGGCAAGCTGGACGCTGATCATGTTCTGCGTCAGCACCACGTCGTTGGTGATGCGGCTCATCGAGTCGCCGACCGCGTGGCGGTCATGGAAGGCAAGCGACAGCCGCAGCAGGCGGCCGTAAACGCGCTCGCGCAGCGTGTACATCACGCGCTGCGCGATGAACTGGCTCATGTACATGGCCCCGAAGAGAGCCACGCAGCGCACGAGATAGGAGACGAGGATGCCCGCACACGCCAGCAGCACCCAGTGCAGCTTGGTGGCGCCGGCGGCGCCCTGCACGCTGCGAACCAGCGGCAGATGCTTGACCAGGGCGGGAACCTGCGAGTTGGCCGCGTCACTGGGAAACAGCACGCCGAAGATCAAGCCTGCGAAGAGGGGAAAGACGCCGACCTCGACCAGGGTGGCGACGGCGATGCAGGCGACGGTGGCTACGACGACCAGCCGGTGCGGTCGCGCCAGGCGCAGCACTCGCCAGAAGTCGCTCACCGCATGCCTCCGGCCGCGACCAGACGCCCCCACAGCAGGGCCAGCAGCAGCACCGTCGCCGCCATCGTCCGGTGCTCGCCGTTGCCGACGGCGAGGTGCCAGCGGAAACCGCCGCCGCTCGGGCCGGCCGAGTTCTGCGGCGCGCGGTATCCCCGCAGGCGCAGGCCGAACCGCGGCACCGCCTCGAGATAACGGCGATAGGCCTCGCCGTGGATCCGCTGCAGCGACCGCTCCTCGTCGAGCAGGGTCGGAACGTACACCAGCGTGAACACGACCGCAACCACCAGGTACGACCACCAGATGCGCGTGGCAACACACAGCCCCAGCCCGCTCAACATGCTCCCCCAGTAGAGCGGATGGCGCAGGTGCGCGAAGGGCCCGGTGGTGGTCAGGACTTCGCGCTTGACCAGGTGCCCGGCCGCCCACAGCCGCAGCAGTTGCCCGGCCACCATAAGCGCCGTGCCGGCGGCCAGCCCGCCCACCGCCGGACGCGCGCCCGGAAGCCAGAAGGCGGCGACGACGGCCACCGCCGTGACCCGCGTCAGCAACAGCCTACGCTTCAGCAGCACCGGTCCCAAGGTCGTCTCTGATCGGTCGGTTGTGTGCGAGCGCGAGCGCCATCTCGGCGGCGCGCCCGGCGGCGCCGGGGGGGCCGAGTTCAGCGGCCACCGCCAGCAGGTCGCCCCGCACCCGCTGCGCCGCCGCGGGTTGGTCCAGCAGCTTGCGCGCCTCGGCGGCGATGAGATCCCCCCGGGCGCGGTCCTGCAGCAGCTCCGGCACGACGGCGCGCTCGGCGATGAGGTTGGGCATCGCCACGAACCGCAGCGGCCCGCGCAGCCGGCACAGGATCGCGTACTGCAGGCGGTGGACGGGCGATAGCTTATACACCACCACCATCGGCACCCCCAGGATGGCGAGCTCCAGCGTCGCCGTGCCGGAGGTGACAAGCGCGACCTGCGCGAGCTGCAGCAGGTCGGGGTTCAAGCCGTCCACGATAATGGGTTCGCTGCCGAGGCGCCGGAACCTCTGCTCCAGCTCATCCCGCGATACGCCCGGGGCGGCGCTGATCGCGAATCGCAGCCCCGGGAGCTGCCCGTCCAGCGCCCGGGCGGCGGATGCCAGCTCCGGCAGCAGGTAGCGCAGCTCCTGCCGGCGGCTCCCCGGAACCACGGCCACCAGGCGCTCACCCGATGCCACTCCCCAGCGCTCCCGTGCCGGCGCGGGAGCCGTGGTCGGCTGCACCTGATCCACCAGGGGATGACCCACCCACCGCACCTGCGCCCGGCCTCCGGCCAGCACCCCCTGCGACCAGCGAAAGGGCGTGGCGATGGCGTCAACCAAGTCGGTCAGGCCGCCGGTGGCGGGCACGCGCGACCACGAGCGTGGGGGGAAGTAGTAGAGGATGGGAATGCCGCTTCCCTGCAGGCTGCGCGCCAGCCGCAGGTTGAAAGCGCCGAAGTCTATCAGCACCAGCACCGCGGGCGGCCCCGTCAACAGCCGCCGCCGCAGCGCACGCAGCGCGAACCACAGCGCAGGGGCCTTCTTCAGCGCCTCGCCGACGCCGATGGCGGCCCAGCCGGCGCTGTCGAAGGCGATGCTCACGCCCGCCTGCGCCATCGCCCAGGCGCCGACGCCAGCGATGTCGGCCTGCGGCTCCCGCCGCCAGATCTCCTTCGCCAGCGCCGCTCCCTGGCGGTCGCCCGAGGGCTCGCCGGCGACTATGAAGGCTTCCATGGCGCCGGCTCCCCGCTGGAGGTCAACTGGGCCCTACTTGATCCTCGAGCACGTCCTCCTCGACCGGCGGCGCCGACGGCGGGCGATCATACTGGCGCCCGACGCGGCCGTTCTTGAGCGCGCTCAAGAAATCCACCAGGTACTGGAGCTCGGGGGCATCCTCCAGTTCCGCGGCAATGCGGTCCAGCGCCTGCGACAGGTTGAGCCCGGAGCGGTATAGCAACCGGTAGGCGGCCTTGAGCAGGTTGCGGGTCTCGGCGTCCACCCCCGCCCGCCGCAGGCCAATGACGTTGAGCCCGTGAACCCGCGCCGGAATTCCCTCTACCATCATGAACGGGGGCACATCCTGGGTGACGCGCGAATAGCCGCCGACCATGGCGAGCTTGCCTATGCGGGTGAACTGGTGAATGCCGACGAGGCCGCCGACGTAGGCGCGATCCTCCACCACCACGTGCCCCCCGAGCACGGCGTTGTTGACCAGGGTCGCCTCGCACCCGACCTGGCAGTTGTGCCCGAGGTGGCAATAGGCCATGATCATGTTGTTGTCGCCGACGCGGGTGGTGGTGCCCTCGCCACTGCCGCGGTGGATGGTGACGTACTCGTGGATGATGTTGCGCGCGCCGATGACGAGCGACGACGGCTCGCCGTTATACTTGCGATCCTGCGGCGGACAGCCGAGCGCGGCGGCGAACAGCACCTGCGTGTCGGCGCCGATGACGGTGTGGCCGTCAACGAAGCAGTGGGGGCCGATGTGACAGCGGTCCCCGATCACGGCTTCCGGGCCAATGACCGCGTAGGGGCCGACCGTAACGTCGCTGCCGAGCTTGGCGCCCGGGGCGACAATGGCGGTGGGGTGGATGTTCACCGTTCACCCTCCGACGCCGGGAGCGGCGGCTGGCGCCGACTCCTGCTCATCCTTGAGCAGCATGCAGAGGAACTCGGCCTCGGCCACGATGTCTCCGTCAACGCGCGCGATCGCTCGCACCTTGCCCCACTCCGCGTGTATCTTCAACACCACGACCTCGCTCACGAGCTGGTCGCCCGGCAGCACCGGCTTGCGGAACCGCACCCGGTCAATGCCCCCGAGCACGGCCAGCTTGCCGTGATTGTCGCCGGACGCTATCAGCAGGATCCCCCCCACTTGCGCCATCGCCTCCAGCACCAACACCCCCGGCATCAGCGGCCGGCCCGGGAAGTGACCATTGAAGAACTCCTCGTTGATGGTCACGTTCTTGACCCCCACCGCGCGCACCCCCGGCTCCAGCTCGAGAATGCGATCCACCAGCAGGAAGGGGTAGCGGTGCGGCAGCACCTCCAAGACTTGGTTCACATCTAGTTGCATTGCAGCGTCCTCTGAACCGCTCGTTTGGGTTTACGCTTCCACGCCCAGTGCGCCCGCCAACTCGCGCGCCAACCTGACGTTCAGCCGATGCCCCGGGCGCACGGCGACGATGTGCGCGCTGAAGGGCACTCCCACCAGACTCAGGTCGCCGATCAAATCCAGCACCTTGTGGCGCACGATCTCATTGGGGAAAACCAGCGGCGACGTGTACCCGCGAGGGCTAATGACGATCGCGTTCTTCTCCGACCCGCCCATGCCCAGGCCGGCGGCGCGCAGTTCCTTGATGTCCTCCTCGAAGCAGAAGGTGCGCGCGGGCGCGATCTCGTTGCGGAAGGTGGTCGGGTCAATACGGAAGGTGGCGAACTGGCGCCCGAGGTGGGGGTGCGGATAGTCCACCACGCAGCTAATCCGAAACTCGTTGGCAGGCAGCGCGATCAGCAGTCTGCCATCCTCTTGCACCCAGACCGCTGATTTCAGGTGATAGCGGCGCAAGCGCCCGGTCGCGCGGACGCCCGCCTCGTCAATGAGCTTGACGAAGCCGAGCGCGCTGCCGTCCAAGGCCGGGATCTCGGGGCCGGCAACCTTGATGCGGACGTCGTTAACGCCCATCCCATGCAACGCCGCCAGCAGGTGCTCGACCGTGTACACCGACCCCGCCGAGTTGCCCAACGCCACGCAGCGCTCCCATCGCACCACGTGGCTTGCCACCGCCGTCACCGTGGGCGCGCCCTCAAGCGCGAATACCGTTCCTTCCCCGCAGCGCGCGGGGCTGAGTTCGATCAGGCAGGGCTTTCCAGAATGCAGGCCCACGCCGTTGGCAGCAACGGCACGGGCCAGGGTGGTTCGAGCCGGCATATGCTTGCTCCGCCCGCCACGGCCATGGTTTGATTCAGGCTGGGAGCGGCCGTGACGCCGGATTATAGCACGCTCGCCCCGAAGTGTAAACCTACCGGACAGGGCCCCGGAGTGCCCGCAGCGGGGGCCTATGGCAGGTCGTCGCCGTAGTTGACTGCGCCGGTCGCGGCTTCTCCCGCATCCACCAGACCCCAGCCGGTGTAGACGTCCCAGCCGGCGGGCGACAAGTCGTCCGCGGAAGCGGACAGATTGGCCGACAGGTTGAGGGCCAGCGTTCCCGTCACGTGGGGAGCCGCCATGCTCGTGCCGCTGGCATAGGCGTAGCCGCCGCCCTTCCAGGTTGACTTGACGCTCACGCCCGGCGCGGCGAGGTACACCTGCGGCCCAAAACTGCTCCACCAGGGGCGCAGGTCGTTGATGTCGGTGGCGGCGACCGCGATCACGGACGAATAGGCCCCCGGATAGTCCACCGCCGCGCCGTCATTCCCCGCGGCCGCCACCAGCAGCACGCCGGCTGCGGCTGCGGCATCGCACGCATCATGCAGCGACGGGACGTCGAAGTCGGTGCCCAGGCTCATGTTGGCCACGTCAATGTGGTTGCTCACGCTCCACTGGATGCCGGCAATGACGTTGCTCAGGTACCCGGAGCCGTTCTTGTCCAGCACCTTGACCGCCCACAACGTCGCCCGCGGCGCCACGCCGGCCACGCCGATGTCATTGTCGAGCGCGGCGATGATGCCGGCAACGTGGGTGCCGTGGCCGTTATCGTCGGCCCACTTGCTCGGGGCCGCCGGTTTCCACCACGTCTTGGCGACGAAGTTGATGCCGCCGGCGACGTTGGCCGCGAGATCCGGGTGGCTGCTGTCAATGCCGGTGTCAATGACGGCGACGTTAACCCCGGCCCCGGTGGCAGCCCCCCACGCCCATTCCGCGTCAATGCGGTTGACGCCCCACGGCAGCTCCTGCGGTGGCTGCGCCGGCGGCTGGCCCTTGTTCCCACCGGCCCACGGCGGCTTGGCCAGGGCGTGCACCTCCACGTCGGGGTCTATCCGCACGACCTCGCCGCGCGCCAGCAGGTGCTTCGCTACCCCCGGCGGCAATGCCGCGGCGACCCCGTTGATCAACCACAACGACTGCAGTGGCTCCCCGCCGAACGCGCGCAGCAGGCCTGCTTGCGCGGGCGCGTCGGCGAACGAGTCACGGAAGACCACGATCGCGCGCTCGGGGCCTTGCCCGGCAGGCGCAGCCGGGGCCGGCACTGCCAAGAATATGACCGCCAGGGCCGCGAGACAGCAGACGATGATGACCCTTGGGCTGACGACGGTTCCCTTCACTTCGGGCCTCCCGGTACGACAGGATTCAGCATTGCCTTGCTTGGCAGCAATTATTGTACCAGGTGGCCTCGCTCACGTAAAGCCGCAGCGGGGGGGACGAACTGGGCCACAGGCGGACTGCGCCTGACGGTTACCCATCAGTTCTCGATCAGGCGGCTAGGCCCGTTGGGCCGCCGTGGCGGGCCGACTCGTCGGCCCTAGCCACCGCAGCGAGATTCTTCACTCCGCGCGGCCGCCGACGCCGTGCTCACGACGAGCGCGAATTCCCGGCGGCCGGAAGGTGCCGACGGGTTACGCACCGAAGGCGGCAATGATATGCGTATCCGGGCCCCGCTTCGTATCTGCGCCCCGATTCTCGTCTCGCAGCACGGTGTAGGATGTCATGAGGCAACGCGCAGCCACCAAGGCGAAGGCTGCGGTCCGCGTCAACGTCGGCGGCCAGCAGTTCCGCGACCGCGAGGGCAACCTGTGGGCGCCGGACCAGGCCTACCACGCTGGTTCGTGGGGCTGCCTGGATATGCCCGATACCTACGTTCTGACCACGACGGATGCCATCGCGGACGCCGACGATGCTCCGCTGTTCCAGTCCCTCCGTGTTGGCGAAGAGATTCGCTATCGCTTTGATCTCCCCAACGGGACTTACCAGGTGCGGCTGCTGTTCGCGGAGATCTACTGGGAATCGAACGCCGCCGAGCGGCAGGAGGTCTTCATCCAGGGCAAGCGCGTATTGGAGAACTTCGGCGTCTTCGCCGAGGTCGGCCACGACACGGCCCGGGAGAAGACCTTCGCCGCGAAGGTGACCAGCGGCCGGTTGGAAGTACGGTTCGTCGGCGTCTCCCTGCCCATGCACGCCGGCGCCAACGTCTGCGCCATCGAGATCACGCGCGCAGGGAAATAGAAAGGACTGCCACGCCCATGTCCCCCGTCAAGCGAACGCGCAGCGCCCGCAGGCCGCAGGCCCCCGGCGGCCCATTCAACGTCATCGTCATCTCCTTCGACACCCTGCGCCGGGACTACCTCGGCGCCTATGGCTACCCCAAGCAGGTGTCGCCGACCCTGGATGCACTGGCGGCGCAGGGGGTGCGATTCAAGGATGCCGTTGTCAATTGCGGCTGGACCCTGCCGCAGCACATGACGCTGCTCACCGGCCTCGCGCCGATCAAGCACGGCCTGGTCTATCTGCGGTTGGACTGCCATCTGCCAGCGCGTTTCCGGCCGCTTGCCGAGGTCTTTCGGGACAACGGCTATCTCACCTTCGGCCTCGCCAATCAGAACGGCTTCGGCGGCTCGTGGGCCTACGGCTTCGCGCGCGGCTTCCGCAGCTACACCGACCTCTTCCCCACCAACAATGGCCTGGAGCTAGTGGTGGAGCCGGCGCGCCAATGCCTGCGCCTGGCGGGATCGCGGCCGTTCTTCATGTACCTCCACGCCAATGACACGCACGAGCCCTTCGCCGCCAACGAGCCCTGGGGCTCGAAGTGGGGCAGCAGCTACCAGAACCGCTACGAGGGCCAGATCAGCTATGTGGATCATTACTTCGGGCTCATACTGGAGGAGCTGCGGCGCCTGGGGCAGGCTGAGCGCACGCTGATCGTCGCCACCTCCGACCACGGCACGGAGTTCCAGGAGCACGGCTTCCTGGAGAAGAAGCTCAACCTCTACGAGGAGATCGCGCGCATCCCCCTGGTCATGGCCCTGCCCGGCGTGCTCCCGGTCGGCAAGGCGGTGCCCGGGCTGTGCCAGACCCAGGACATCGCGCCTACCATCCTCGACATCTGCGCGCTGCCGCTGCCGCCGGAGATGGACGGCCGCAGCCTGCTGCCGCGCATCCGCGGGAAAAAGGACCCGGCACCGGAGGTGGTTTTCGCCCACACCCTGCATGAGAAGCTCTACAAGTACGAGCACTTCTCGGCGCGATCGGCGCGCTACAAGCTCATCCGCACCGTGCCGCTGGCCGCGAAGTTCGACAAGCTATTGGGCGATGCCGGCGAGCGGTTCGCACGCCTGGGTGAGGTGGCGCAGTTCAAGCGGGGCGGGTGGCGGGAGCTCTACGACCTCCAGCGCGACCCCGGCGAGCAACGCAACATCATCGCCGAGGAGCCCCAGCTCGCCCGCGACCTGGAGCGCAAGCTCGACGCCTGGATCCGCCGCCACGGCTACCGGCCGCGCAAATCGCGGCTCATGTAGGGGGCCGGGCGGCATTCGCGCGGCAGCGCGGGGCTACGCCTGCGCCATGAAGCCTGGCCGCCTCGGCCAGGATATCACGGGCGGGGGCGCCCATGCTCCGATCACCCTCCCCGCGCCTACCGGCCGGCCAAGAACGCCCCCGGAATTACGCGCACGCTCAGCACCTCGCCTGTATCCTCCAGGGCGACCTCGACCACGTCGAAGCGGCAGCGCTCGTCGCGGCGCGCGCGCGCCGCCAGGTAAACCTGCGCCAGCCGCACCAGCTTTCCGCGCTTGGCGCGCGTCACCGACTCCCCGGGAGCGAAGGAATCCGACGGCGTGCGGCTCTTGACCTCGACGAATACCAGGTCGCCGCCGTGGCGCGCGATGAGGTCAACCTCGCCCAGGTCGGTGCGATAGTTGCGTTCGAGGATGGCGTAGCCCTGCGCCTGGAGATAGCGCGCGGCCGCGTCCTCCCCTATGCGGGCCAGCTCGGGACGGCCCTTCGGCTGCGGCTTGCCCCACATTGGCATGGTGCACTCGCGCGCCCCTACCCGGATTGGACGCGGCGGGAGACCTCGTGCATCAGTGGCGCCAGCGCGGGGTAGGTTTCCACATACTGGCGGAAGTAGAAGTCGTAGTCGTCACGCCGGGCGGGGTCGGGCTTGACCTCGCCGGTGATGGTGACCATGTTCGCCGACGCCTGCGCCAGGTCGGGATAATATCCCGCGCCGACGGCGGCGGCGATGGCGCTGCCGAGGGTGGTCGCCTCGCCGACCTCGGAGAGGAAGATGGGCAGCCCGCAGACGTCAGCCGTGATCTGCAGCCACAGGCGGCTTTTCGCGCCCCCGCCGGTGGCGTAGAGCTCGGCGGCCTTGAACCCGTGGGCGGTCAGATCCTCCAGGATGTGGCGCGTGCCGTAGGCGGTGCCCTCCAGGATGGCGCGAAAAACATGGGCCGGCGTGTGCTTGAGGCCCAGCCCCCACAGCGCGCCGCGTACCAGCGGATCGCGGATCGGCGTGCGGTTGCCCTGGAAGTAGTCCACCAGCACCAGCCCCTCCGCCCCCGGCGGTATCGCGGCCGCTTTCTCGTCCAGCGCGGCATACGACGCGCCCGCGGCGAAGCTGTCGCGGAACCACTTCACGATCGAGCCGGTGGCGGTCTGACCTCCCTCCAGCACCCAGGTGCCGCGAATCAGCGCGTCCGGATACGGCCCCCACACGCCGGAGCCGAAGATGCCGCGGTCGCTGAGGCCCATGTGGCAGGTCGAGGACCCCATCACCACTGCCATGCGGCCCGGCTTGACGGTCGCCATGCCGAGCATCCCGGTGTAGGCGTCTATGCCACCCTCGGCCACCGGTATGCCCGCGGGCAGGCCCAAATCGGCGGCGACCGTCTTCGTCAGTTCGCCCGCGCGCTCGCCGAGGGCGAGCACGTCCTGCGGCCACTTGTCCAGGATCTCGGGCAGGCCCAGGGTCTCGAGCAACCGCCGCGGCCAACCACCCTCGGGGGTAGCGTAGTTCCACTTGCAGGTGGCGACGTTGAGGGACGCGGTCCAGCGCCCGGTGAGGCGGAACATGAGCCAGTCGGTGACCTCGGCGATGCGCTCGGCCTTTTCATAAACCCGCGGCTCGTTCTCCTTGAGCCACAGCGCCTTGGGGATCATCCACTCCGGGCTTTCCTTCTCGCCGACGTACTTGAGGACGGGATCGCCGGTGGCGGTGACGCGCTCAGCCTGGTCGTGCGCGCGGACATCCATCCACAGGATGCCGGGGCGTAGGGGCTCGCCGTTGTCCTTGGCGACGACGACGGTGCAGGCGGTGCCGTCGAGGCTGATGCCGGCGATGTCGGCGGGCCTGACGCGGCCGCGGTCGAGGCATTCGGCGACCGTCTCCTTGACGGCGTTCCACCAGTCGTGCGGCTGCTGTTCGGCCCACGCCACGCGCGGGAAGTCGGTGGGATATTCGCGCACGGCAGCGACCACCGGCTTGCCGGCGAGGTCGAAGATGCCGCTGCGCAGGCTCTGGGTGCCGCAGTCAATACCGAGGAAGAGCGGCGGTTTCGGATCGGCCACGAGAAGTCACCTCGTCACGACCAAGTTGGAGGGTATTTCGCCGCGCCACAGGGAATCCCTCCACCAAGGGGGCCGTGCGCGGTCGGGGGCGCGATCGCGTTCCGACAGGGGAGCGCTTCCGCCAGCGTGGCATAGGGGGAACCGATGGAGAGAGTGGTCAGGGAACTGCGGTACCTGGGACGGCTGATCGCGGGCAGATTGCGGGAATGGTGGCGGCTGCTGGTGGCGGGCCGCGAGGTCTCGGCGCTGCGCAAGCGGCGCGACGAGCTCCTGTTCCGGCTGGGCGCCCGCTACCATCAGTTCCTGACCGAAACCGGGACCGAGCCGCTGCCGGCCGTGACCGAGACCACGCTCGACCTACGCGCGGTGCACCAGCGGATGGCCGACCTTGCCGAGATGAAGCGGCGCATCCGCGACGAGACCACTTGCTACCTGGAGGCCCTGCTGGAGCCCGCCGTGCCCCCGTTGAGGGCGGGCCCGCGCAGGCCCCCGCATCCCTCTCCCGTAGTGCCCGCGCCGCGAGCTCGCCCGGCGACTAGTCCGCAACTGCTCGAGGAGATGCCAGCTCGCCGCGGGGCGCCCGATGATACGGAGGAAGAGAAATGCGAGTGCGGCGAGGCCTTCCCGCCCGGCGCCAACTTCTGCCCCCTCTGCGGCCGCCCTCGCGGCGCCCAACAGGAGGCGGTCAGCCCCGACATCGCGCCGCCGCGCAGGTGCCCTAACTGCGGGGCGGAGGCCGCCTTCGGCGCGGAGTTCTGCCCCGGCTGCGGCGGCCACATGGACGCGGAGGTGTACGAGATGTAGGGGGGCGGCCCCCGATCCCGGCGCCGCCAGCGCCGACCGCCGGCGCCCTACGCCGCTAGCGCGTCCGCACACGGCGCAGGGGGTCCGCGCCATGCGCGCGCACCTGGGACAAGACGCGTCGAAGGGTCCGAGGATGTAGCCGCACTTCGGGCATTCCACGGGATGCACCTCCAGGCGCAGCCGGCCCACCCTTGCCTGTGCATCTCGCCGCCCACAAGCGCAAACCTGCGGGCCTGGCCTCTGTGGGCGCGACTCTCTACCGGAGTCGCGAGCCGAACTCCGCGCGGCGGGTAGCGCCGCGCGCCCATCTTAGGCGCGACTCCGCGCCAAAGGTTGATCCGCCTGCGGCGGGCGCGCAAGCCTCTAGGAGTTCACCCGCCTTGGGCTGGTCGCGAGCCGGAGTCCGCGCGGCCCTTTGCCGCTTGCGTTGCGGCCCGTCGGAGTGCTACCTTAGCGGGCAAGGAGGCGTTGGCATGCTGACCGACAACATCCTCGATCTCATCGGCCGGACGCCGCTCATCCGTCTGAAAGGCGAGAACGTCTATGCCAAGGCCGAGTTCCTCAACCCCGGGGGGAGCATCAAGGACCGGGTGGCGCTGGCCATGATTGAGGGCGGCGAGCGCGACGGCCGCCTGACGGCGGAGTCCATCATCGTCGAGCCGACGTCGGGCAACACGGGCATCGGCGTGGCGCTGGTCGGCCGGCTCAAGGGCTACCAGGTGCGCATAGTGATGCCTGAGGGCATGAGCCAGGAGCGCAAGAAGCTGATCCGCGCGCTGGGTGCGGAGTTGGTGCTGACGCCGGACGAGGAGGGCATTGCGGGCGCCGTACGGCGGGTAGAGGAGATGGCCGCCGCTGACCCGCGCGTGTTCGTGCCGCAGCAGTTCGAGAACCCCGACAACCCGCGCGTCCACTACGAGGAAACCGCCCGCGAGCTGTGGCGCCAGCTGACCGGCGACATTGCCTGCTTTGTCGCAGGCGTCGGCAGCGGGGGCACCTTGCAGGGCGTCGGCACCTTCCTGCGCGAGCACAAGCCGGGTGTGCGCATCGTCGCGGTGGAGCCGAAGAACGTGTCCGCGCTGCTCGGGCACGAGCCGGGCCTGCACCAGATCCAGGGCATCGGGGATGGGTTCATTCCGGCGGTGCTCGATGTATCGCTGGTGGACGACGTCATCGAGGTGAGCGACGAGGACGCCATTGACACCACGCGCCAACTGGGACGAGATCATGGCCTGCTGGTGGGCATCTCCTCGGGCGCCAACGTATGGGCGGCGCGACGCCTCGCGCGGAAGATCGCCGGCAACATCGCCACCGTTCTGCCTGACCGCGCCGAGCGATACTTCAGCACCGCTCTGCTGTAGCCCGCCCCCGCGGCTGCTGCGAGACTGCGGATCCGCCATCGCCGCGGAACCTCCGCAAGGGAAATATCGCGGGGGAATGGAACCTGGCAGCGCCGCAACTCAGCATTCGACATCGGTCTCGGCGGGGGTCAGCCGAGAACCAGAGGAGGGTACACGTGAAAAAGGTGTACGTCGGCATCATCGGCACGGGCGGCATCGCCAAGTATGCGCACATCCCCAACTACCAGAAGCTCGACGACGTGGAGGTGGTCGCCTTGTGCGACAGCAACCCCGAGGCGGTGCGCGCAGCCGCCGAGCAGTTCGGCGTCAAGCGCACCTACTGCGAGTACGCGGAAATGCTGGCGGCGGAGAAGCTGGACGCCGTCAGCGTGTGCACGCCGAATGCGTTTCACATGGCGCCGACCATCGCGGCGCTGGAGGCGGGCGCCCACGTGCTGTGCGAGAAGCCGATCGCGATCAATGCCGCGCAGGGGCGGCGGATGGTGGCCGCCGCGCGCAAGGCCAAGCGCCTGCTGATGATGGGCTTCGACATGCGATGGAGCCCCGATGCGCAGTACCTCAAGCGTTGCGCCGACGCCGGCATGCTGGGCGAGGTTTACTACGGCGAAGCGGCCTACATGCGGCGCAGCGGCATCCCCAGTTGGGGCGTGTTCGCGGACAAGCAGCTGTCGGGCGGCGGCCCGCTGATTGACGTCGGCGTGCACATGCTCGATCTCGCGCTGTACCTGATGGGCCATCCCAAGCCCGTCGCCGCCTGCGGCGCTGCCTACACCAAGCTGGGCAAGCGCGCGGACTACTTCGGCGGCTTCGGCCCCTGGGATGCGGATAAGTTCTCGGTCGAGGACTTCGGCGTCGGCCTGGTGCGTTTCGACAACGGCGCCACCCTCATGCTCAAGGCGAGCTGGGCGGCGCACATAGCCGAGGACGAAGGCTACGTCATGCTCATGGGCACCGAAGCGGGGCTGCATACGTCGCCCGCGCGCATCTTCCGCCAGGAGCAGGGCACGCTGGTCAATGTCACCCCCACCCACCTGCCCAAGGCGAGCTCCTACGTTGAGGAGATCGCGCAGTTCGTGCGGGCGATCCGCGAGGGCGGGCCCTCACCCGTGCCCGGCGAGCATGGGCTGATGGCGACGCAGATCCTCGACGCGATCTACAAGTCCGCCGCCACCGGCGCGGAGGTGGCGATCAAGTAGGCGACGGGACCTGCGTGCGCTGCCAGCGCACGCGGGAAACCACGGCCGAATGCCCGGCCGCGCTCGGGATGGCAGCGAAGGCAATCGGGGGGCTCACACACGCGCTCACGGAATGTGGTGGCACCGCCGGCGGTTGGTCGCGGCGGGCGAGAAAGGGGAAGTCAACCAGATGGGGAACGGCGGTCGCTTCATCACGGATGTCTTCTCTTTCAGGGACAGCCTACGCCCACAGGTTGACCTCAACGGGGCGTGGGAGTTTCGCCGCGACCCGCAGGATGAGGGCTGCCAGCAGGGGTGGCACGAGGGCCAGGGCGAGTTCGCCCAGACGATAACGATCCCCGGCGCACCCCAGGCCCAGGGTATCGGCGAGCCGAACCAACTGCTGAAGACATTCTTCCACGAGCCGTTCTGGGTCAGGAGGAGATTCGCCCTGCCCAAGTTCGGCGCCAACCAGCGCGTGTGGCTGCGGTTGGGCGGCATCTTCCCCGCGGCGGACCTCTACGTCAACGGGGCCCACGTCGGCTACACCCAGAGCTCGCGCACCCAGCAGCGCGTTGATGTTACCGATCTGGTACGGGCGGGCCGGGGGAACCTGGCCGCGATCAAGGTGACGGCGATCCCCAAGTTCCCCGAGATACGGCTTGACGGCATGTACGAATGGGAGGAGCTTGGAGTCTACTGGACGGGTGTGTACCGGCCGGTAGCGTGCGAGATCACCGATCGGGTGTCAGTGGTGGACGCCTATGTTCAGCCGCAGCTCGCCGCCGACTCGGTGCGCGTGGATCTCACGCTGTCCGAAGCTGCGAGCGAGCCCCTGAACCTTATGCTGCGGGTAGTGGACGGCAAGCGCACCGTTGGAGAGACGACCATGCCGCTGGCGGCCGGAGAAGCGCAAGCACAGGCCGAGGTCAAGCTCGGCGATTACGTGACGTGGGCGCCGGAACACCCCCAACTCTACGTGCTGGATATTTCCGTCACATCGGGCGGGGGCGACCGGTGCATAGACCGGGTGGCGATTCGCTTCGGGATGCGCCAACTGACCGTGCAGGGGGCCAAGTTCTACCTGAACGGCAAGCCGTTGTTATTGCGCGTCTTTGGCGACATCCCCTTCTATCCGGAGACCCTGTGCCCAGCAGACAAAGAATGGCACCTGTCGCGCTTGAAACGCGCCAGGGAGTATGGGCTCAATGGCGCCAAGGGCTGTATGGAGCCGCTGGCGATGGAATTCATCGAGGCCGCGGATGAAACAGGCGTCATGATCATCCAGGAGATGCCCTTCGGGCTTTCCCAAGACTACCGAAACAACCGCTACAAGATTGACGAGCGCTTCCGCGCGTACTATGCGCAGGAACTGGAGGGCCTGATCAAGGGAACCCGCAACCATGCGTCGGTGATGATGTATAGCATGTCGAGCGAGTTGGAGTTTGCCAACCAGACCCAGGAATCCTTCGATTTCTACAGTCGCGAGCTGCCGCGGAGAACGCGCGCCCTCGCCCCGCACGCGCTGGTGATAGACTGCACCGGCTATGTCAACTCGGAGGATACCGAAAAGGGGAAACGGGACACCGATTTCTACGCTTCGGTTCACCCGAAGTGGATGAAGGAAGTGCTGGACGAGACGGACATGATCACCGACCTGCGCCACCCGGCAATCCTCCACGAGTACAACTGGTGGAGCTGCTATCCCGATCCCGCGGATCGGGGAAAGTATGCCGCGACGCAACTCAAGCCGTTTTGGCTGGATATGCTGGAGAGAACCGCGCGGGAGAACGGCCAGGAGGACTCGCTCGCCACATACCGCCAGCACTCGCTGTGGCTGCAGGCGCTCTGCCGCAAGGATGGGATCGAATACGCGCGGCGCAACCCGACGGTCGAAGGCTACATCCTGTGGCTGCTGATTGACTATGGGCGCTACGCGGAGGGTCTGCTGGATGATTTCTGGCAGCCGAAGAACGTATCGGCCCAGGAGTTCTTGAAGTCGAACGGGGATACCGTAGTCTTGCTGGCGCAAGAAGGCAATCGCTGCCGGCAGATGGGGGAAAAGCAGCGCATTCCATTGGCGATCAGCCATTATGGTGAAACCCCGCTGAACGGCAGCACTCTGCGGTGGAAGGCGGTCGGCGGCGCGGCCTCCCAGGAGGGCGAACTGCGCGTGGCGGAGGTGCCGCAGGGTGAGCTGACGCCGGCCGGGTGCGCGGAGTTCGACCTGCCCCACGCCGATAGGGGGTACAAGTTCGAGCTGCGGGTCGCACTCTATCATGGCGGGAGGCTGGTCAATACCAACGAGTGGTCGTTGTGGGCTCTGCCCGATTCGGCACCGCTTTCAACCGCCGCGGGCGCGCCGGGACTATTTCTGCGGGTGGAGGGCGCGCGCGGGGCGCCGATTCCCGAGGGAGCATCGCCGGTCATCGCGGACGCGGTTGATGAAGCCCTGGCTGCCTACATTGAGCGCGGCGGCAAGTGTGTGCTCTTCACCCAGGGAGCGGTGATCGAGAACACCATTCTCTACTACGGCTCCACCAGCTTCTACCCCATCTTCCGGACGATTCCGTGGAACGCTGGCAACAGCGGCAACTCGGGCACGGTCATCGCCCCGCACCCGGCGCTAGCGGCATTCCCGCACCAGAACATGTGCGACCTGCAGTTCGTGCGGATGTTTGTGGGCTACCTGCCGATGGAGTTCAGCCCTCTGCGCCAGTACGGCGTGGAACCGATCATTCGCATGATTGACCACTACGCGACCAACCGCAACAACGCCCATATGCTGGAATTCCGGATCGGAGCGGGCGCGGTGTTGGTCACCAGCCTGGGCGTGCTGCCGGAAGCGGCCGCGCACATCGAGGTGCGCCATCTGCTACAGTGCCTGGTGGACTACGCCCGCGACCAGCGCTTCGCGCCGACCGCGCAGGTGCCGAAGAAGGAGTTCCTACGCCTGTTCAGCCCGCGGCTCGACGGGCGAGGCGATGACTTCGGCGCGGCGACCGAGCTGCTGAAGATGTAGCCGCCGCTACCCGCCCAAGGGCAGCGAGAGTTGGTGGTCGGCGCGCAGCCTGGCCGCTATCCTGCGTGCGAATACGTCCACGCTGCCCTGCGCGCGGCCGTTGATGAGCACGAACGGCGCCGCCCGGCGCACGGCGACCCCCACGCGCCGCAATTCCGCCACATCGCCGAAGCGATGGACGCGCCGCTGGACGACGATCCGCCGCGCCGACTTCGGGCCGATGCCCGGCACCTGCAGCAGTTCCGCGTAATCCGCCCGGTTGACCTCGACCGGGAATCTCGCGCGCTGGCGCAGGGCAATCGCCAGCTTGGGGTCCACGTCGAGCGCCAGGTCGCCATCGTCCTCGAACACGATGTCGCCCAACGCATAGACCCCCGAGTAGCGCCGCAGCAGCCAGTCCGCCTGGTAGAGGCGATGCTCGCGCATGGGCGGCGCGGGTTGCTGCTCCGCCAGCGGCGTGTCCGCGATCGGCTCGAAGGCGCTGAAGTAAGCCCGGCGCAGGCCGACGTCGCGGTAAAGCGCGGTCACGCTGGTCAGGAGTTCGCGGTCGGTCTCGCGGCCGGCGCCGACAACGAACTGGGTTGACTGACCCGCCGCCATCAGGCCTGCGCGGGAGGCGGCGCGCTTGATCCAGTGCATGCGCTGCACGACATCGCCGGGCATGTGCTTATCGGGGGCGATCCGGGTCAACTGCGCTTCCGTCGGCGCCTCCATGTTGACCGAGACGCGATCCGCCAGCTCGACCGCGCGCTCGACGCAGTCGTAGGGCGCTCCCGGTAGCACCTTGAGATGGAGGTAGCCGGCGAAGCCGTAACGGCGGCGCACGATCTCGGCGGTGGTCAGCATGTCCGCCATCGTGCGCTCGGGGCTCCCCGCCACCGCCGAGCTGAGGAACAAGCCCTGCACGTAGCCGCGCCGATGGAAGTCCATGAACAATGCCGCCAGCTCCTCCGGCTGGAACTGGGTGCGGCGCACCCCGCGATCGGCGCGGTTGGCGCAGTAGAGGCAGTTGTGCCGGCAGACGTTGGTCTGCAGCACCTTGAAGAGCGAGACCGTGCGACCGTCGGGGAGAGCTGCGGGATAGATCACGCTCGCGCCTAGGCCCGGAGGAGGCGCATTTCGCGGGCGCGGCGGCCCGCCGCAGCTGCCCGTGCACACGTCAAACAGGGCCGCGGAACCGAGGACCGCAAGCTTTTCCCCAGAGTCCATGGTCGCCACCACACACGCTCAAACACGTGTTCCGCAAGCGCCGAGCTGATTCCTGCCAAGGGGTTGCTGCGCGGCGCCGGGGGGCAGCCGCGAGGTCACCCCGCCCGCGTGATGCGGACGGCGACGTCATGCTCGAACGCGGGCAGGGCAAGGCGCAGGTCTTCGCCACCGGCCACCTCGGTGGCGGGCGAGTGCATCCCCGTCAGCGGCGAGTAGCATGATGCGCGGTAGCGCCCCGGTGGTAAGCGCAGCGTGATCTCGCCGCGCACATTCTTGCCCGCGCCGTCGTCGCCCAGCTCGCGTTCGTCCGCGAGATAAATGCAGTAGTCCTCCCCCTCCACCGCCAGCACCGATTCGAGGGTATGCGGCGGGGGATCCTTGAGCCAGCCGGCGAGCGGTCGCGCGCGCGGGAGGTCCACCGTGTGAATGAACTCGGAGAGATGCCGCATCCAGGTGCGAATGTGCCGCCGCGAGTCCGGGGTGCCGGTCTCACAGTAGTTGATGATCGAGAAGTCAATGTAGTCGTAGTGGCAGCCGCTCAGCAGCGCGGTCCACGCGCGCTTGCGATGGATGGTCCAGGCGTCGAAGTCCTTGTACTGGCTGGCGACGTTGTCTTCGTCCAGGTTGAGGGGCTTGGGCTGGTCGCGCGTTGCCAGGCAGAAATCGCGGAACGCGCGCAGCTTGAGCTGCTTGGACATGAACTCACCCATGTCATAGCTCTTGCCGCCGCAGGTAGTGTTGGGCAACGGGTGGATGTTGACGACATCGAGGTCGAGTTCGGAAAAGGACCTGTCGCAGGGTTGCGCGAACGGCTCGTAGGTGAAAGCCTCCTGCCCGGCAATGAGGTGCTTACAAGGCAGATCCGCCTCGGCCTCGCGGATGGTTTGCGCGATCGCCATTTGCCACTGATTGATCTCATCGGGCGAGGGCTTCTCGGTCCGCCCCTCCACACCGCCGCCCGGCTCGTTGCAGATTTCGTAGATGACGTTGTCGTAGCGCTTGGTCTCTTCAACGATCTTACGGACGTGCGCCAACTGCCGCTCAAGCAGCTTGGGGTGGCGCATGGTCAGGTAGTCGTGCCACTCGACTTGCTCCAGGCCGTTGACGTTGTTCGCATGGTGCAGAGGATTGAGGGCCCAGATGTTGGGGGCGTAGGTGTTGCTGAGGAGCGTGACCTCGACGACGATGCCGTACTCGGATGCCAGCGACAGAAAGCGGTGCAAGCGCGCGAAGAACTCGGTCTCCCAGCGGTCAAGGTCGAAGCGCGGCTGGCCGTCGAGGGCCGTACCAGGACCGGTGCGGGCGAAAGGCGCGACGTAGTCGGGCGATTCCGGCTTGCAGGTCGAGTACGGGTTGACCGGGGTCTGCAGCTCGCGAAAGAGGACGAACAGCCGGGTCAGCGTCATGCGCTTGGCGGCCGCGTCGGCCAGGTATCGCTCGAACCGGAACGGGCGGTTCATGACCGCTCCGTAGTGCTCCGTCGCGGTCACCAGGGCGAGGGGCTTGCCCCTGAACTCGAAGCATCTCGGGTTGTCGGGGTGGACGCGAATGGGGATGCTCATCTTCGATGGCTCCTTCCGCCGGGCCGCTTGCGAGGCCGGCGCGATCCTCACCCACCGGCCGCACGGATGTTCGACCGCAATCAGGGGGTCTTGCGTGCCGAGCCGCCTTCGCCGTAGGGGGTGTCCAACCTGCCCGCCCTGGCACGGGATGTGATCCCGCGCCACCGAGAAGGGGGCGCGCCTACCAGTCGTTGTCGAACAGCACGCCGAACAGCCAGCCGAGGGGGGAGTGGTCGCGGTGCGGGTGATCGCGCGGCACCGCGCGCTCGTACTGCGCCCGCACCTCCGCCAGGCGCCCGCGGAGGTCGTCGCGCTTGACCGGATCGGCGGCGTCGGCCTGGAAAAACTGGCGCATCTGCATGATCTCGCCGGCGTCAATCCAGATGCCGTGACCGTCGCGGCATTCGTCGAGCACCACCGGCGAGGTCATGTTCCAGCGGTAGCGATCCATCTCGCGGCCGCAGCGGACGCAGCGGATGTACGGCTCCAGTTGCTCCGGCCGCAGCACGATCTTGGGCCCGCAGCGGCGGGCCTCCTCGACCTCGAGGAAGTCCCAGCGCGTGCTGCGCGGCTCCGCCGTCCCCTCCTGCACCCGCAGCAGGTCGTCCGACATCGCCGGCTGCAGGCCCGCCACCAGGTCTTCGCGCCCGACCCAGATGCCGGCGCAGCCGTCCAGGCATGCTTCGACCGCCGTGCGCGTTTCCGCGCCGACTGTCACCAGCACCTCCCGCAGCAGGTTGCCGCAGCGCGGACAGGTGGCCATGGGGCGCTCCTGCGCTCATGGTATATTCTCTCGGGCGGGCCCGTCAAGCTGCGCAATTGGGGCGCGTGGAATTGGGGCGCGATCGGCGCCTGACAAGCGAGGCCGGTGCTCGCAAGTCCACTGGGCACGGTCGGCGTCGCGCGGCGGGCTAGGCGTCAACGTCCTCGGGGGCGGGGGTGAAGAGGCGGCGGAGGATGGAGCGGGGAGCGCTGGGGTGGCGCTTGACCATGAGCACCGCGCAGCGGGCGACGCGCGCGATGCGTTGGGTCTTGTCGCCGAAGAAGTACTGTTCGAACAGCGGCTCGCGCGCCGCGCCGATAACCAGCAGGTCCGCCTCCCGCGAGAACTCGAGGATGCCCCCGGCGGTGGTGGTGGCGTGGGCGATCTCGACCGTGGGCGCGCCGCGCCTGCGGGCGGCGTCGGTCAGGTAGTCGTGCATGGTCTTGGCGTCCATGCCGGTGCCTTCCTTGACCACGTGCAGGTAGCGTACGCGGCCCCCGGATTGCTGCGCCAGCGCCTGGCCGATCTCCACCGCGAGCTTGGCATGGGGGCTGGCCGTCACCCCTACCAGAATCGAGTCCAGCGAGAACTCCTTGCCGTCGCGCCCCGGGCGCAGCACCGCCACGTCGCAGGGCGCGCGCAGGATCACCGGATCCAAGACCGAGCCCAGCACGTGCCCGCGCTGCCCGCGCCGTCCCGCGCGCCATCCCATGACCACCAGCTCGGCGTGGCGCTCCTCCAGCGTCTCCAGCACCGCTTGCGGCAGGCTCTGGGCGACGCGCACCATGGTATATACCGGCACCCCGAGCCGCCCGCCTTGCGCCACCGCTTCGTCGAGCAGCGGACGGGCCTCGTTGACGAACTGCCGCCCCTCGGCGATGGGGAGCTGGCGCGGCACCAGCACGATACGCACCGCCAGAATCTCGCTCTCGGTGGCTTTGCCCAGCGCCGCCGCCACCGTGATCAGCGGCTCAACGCTCTCGGGACTGGACACCAGCACCACGATCTGATGGGGACGGCGAGTGACCTCGCGCTCCTCCAGCACCACCTTGGAGCCGCGCTCCTCGTGCTCCAGCCGCCGCGAGTGGTGGTAGAATACGTAGAGCCCGAGCACCATCCACCCCAGGCAAACCGCAGCCCCCATCGGTTCCCAATGGACGAGGTACACGCACATGCCGAGGGAGACGACGATGGCGATGATGGTGGTGACGGGGAAAGCGATGATGCGGAAGGGGCGGTCCGCGTCGGGGCGCTGGTAACGCAGCGAGATGGCGGCGAGGTTGACCAGGGTGAAGCTCAGCAGGAACAGGATGTTGGTGGCGGCGGCGACCGCCTGGATCGGCAGCAGTGCCGCCATCAGGACGACGACGACGACGGTGACGACGATCGCCACGTAGGGGGTGCGGCACGTCGCGTGCACGCGCGCCAGCGCCAGCGGCACCAGGGCGTCGCGGCTCATGGCGAAGGCCACGCGCGAGGAGGAATAGATGGTGGCATTGAGGGCGGACATGGTGCTCATGAGGCCACCGATCATGATCAGGATCATCCCCGTCACCGGCCCCAGCACGTTCTTGGCGGCCTCCAGCACCGCCAATTCCGGTTCCGCCAGGCTGCCCAGGTAGCGCCATGACGGGATGTCGTCCGGCGGCCGCACCGCGCCGATACACACCACGGCGATCAGCAGGTAGATGGGCAGCACGATGGCCAGGGACAGGAAGATGGCGCGGGGGATGTTGCGCCGCGGATCGCGGATCTCCTCGCCGCCCTGGGCGATGATCTCGTAGCCCTCGAAGGCGACATAGGTAATGCCCATGGCGGCAAAGACGCCGGCGGCGCCCAGCGGGAAGAAGTCGCCGACCGCGCCCAGGCCGAGCTGGGCCGACCACCCTGGGTCGCGGGTCATCACCCACAAGCCGGCGCCGGCGAACGCGAGCAGGATCAGCACCTTGCACAGGGTGATGATGCTGCCGGCGACGCCGGTCTCGGTGGAACCGCGGATGTTGATGTAGGCGAAGGCGAGGGCAGCCAGCACCGCCAGCACACGTGCGAACACCAGCGGGGAGAGGCCGGGGGTGGACACCCCCATCACCTCCTGCAGCAGGTTACCGAAGTACGCGCCGAAGGTCTGCGCGTAGAGCGCGCAGGCGAAGGCGGTGGCGAACCACGACATCCAGCCGGTGACGAATCCCGCCACCCGCGGCAGCGCCATGCGCACGAAGGAGTAGCCGCCGCCCGCCTGGGGGAACGCCGCCCCCAGCTCGGCGTAGGACATGCCGGTGATGGCGGCCACGATGCCGTTGAGGATAAACGCCACCGTCAGCGCCGGCCCGGCCGCGCCGGCGGCGATGCCGGTGAGGGCGAAGACCCCGGCGCCGATCATGGCGCCGACACCGATCATGGTCGCCTCGCGCAGCCCGAGACCGCGCTGCAATTCTATGTCATGGGCGATGGGCGCTTTGCCGGTTGCCATGGGCTTGCCCTATAGGGTTCGCGGGAAACGGCGCACCACCTCGTGTTGGATCTCCAGGGTCGGTGCATTGTGCCCCGTGACATGGGGTTGCGACGCGCGGGGCCGATATTCCTGGTTGCGCCGCAACTATCTGCGCCTGGCTCGGTCGCCGCCCGGACAGGTCCGGTTTGGCTGGCCGGCAGCTTGACTTCTCCTTCGCGGCGGGTAATGATTATCCCCAGGGTTTTCCCGCCCGCCGGCTCGCCCGCATCCACGGCGCGCTCGAGCGCGCACCGGCGCCGTTCCCGCTGGCGAAGATGGCCCGCGATGAGCACCATGTTACCGGCGCGCCGGTGAATGCCTCGGCGCCTGGGTAGAACAGAATCAGACGTGACCTCTGCGCTTACGACAACGGAGGATGACCAGTGTTTCCCATCGTCTCGGCGAGGAAGTTGGGGCCGGACCTGACGCGCCTCGATATCGCGGCGCCGGATTTGGCGCGCGCGGCGCGGCCCGGGCAGTTCCTGATCTTGCGCGCGGATGAAACCGGCGAGCGCATACCGCTGACCATCGCCGACTGCGATCCCGCGGCGGGCACCGTCACCGTCATCTTCCTGGCGGTGGGCAAGACCACGCAGCAGCTCAGCCGCCTGCGCGCCGGCGACACTATCCTCGACGTCGTCGGCCCCCTCGGCCATCACCTGGAGGTCGGGCGCGTGGGCACCGTGGTGTGCGTCGGCGGTGGGGTCGGCGTCCCCGCGCTCTACCCGAAGGCGCGGGCGCTCAAGCAGGCCGGCAACCGCGTGCTCAGCATCCTCGGCGCCCGCAGCGCCGATCTGCTGGTGCTGGTGGACGAAATGACCGCGGTCAGCGACGAGGTGCGCATCACCACCGACGACGGCTCGCGCGGGCGGAAAGGATTCGTATCCGATGAGCTTGCGGCGCTGCTCGACGATCCCGCCTGCGCGGTTGACCTGGTGGTGGCAGTGGGGCCGGTGCCCATGATGGCGGCGGTCGCCGCCACCACGCGCCCCCACGGGGTGAAGACGCTGGTGAGCCTCAATCCCATCATGGTGGACGGCACCGGCATGTGCGGCGGCTGCCGGGTGACGGTAGGAGGCGAGACCAAGTTCGCGTGCGTGGACGGGCCGGTGTTCAACGGACACGAGGTTGATTTCGAGGAGCTGTCGCAGCGCCAGCAGCGATTTGTGGACGCGGAACGGCGCGCCAAGGAGGTTTACGAGCATGCCTGCCGACTCGGCGAAGCCTAAGCGCCTGCCGCGCCAGCCCATGCCGGAGCAGGACCCGGCGGCGCGCGCCCGCAACTTCGAAGAGGTGGCATTGGGGTTCACGGAGGAGTTGGCGATCGCGGAGGCATCGCGCTGCCTGCAGTGCAAGCAGCCCAAGTGCGTCGAGGGCTGTCCCGTCGGCATAGACATCCCCGGCTTTCTGGCGCTGGTGCGCGACGGCCGCTTCGGCGAGGCCGCGGCGCGGGTGCGCGACCGCAACAGCCTGCCGGCGATCTGCGGGCGGGTATGTCCCCAGGAGAGCCAGTGCGAGGGCGTGTGCGTGCTCGCCAACAAGGGCGAGCCGGTGGCGGTGGGGAGGTTGGAGCGCTTCGTGGGGGATTATGCACTGGCGCACGAGCGCGCCGGCGCAGAATCACCCGCCGTCCCCGAGGGCCCGCGCATCGCCGTCGTCGGCTCCGGGCCGGCGGGGCTGACGGTGGCCGGCGACCTGGCCCGGCTGGGCTATGGCGTGACCATCTTCGAGGCGCTGCACGGGGCGGGCGGGGTGCTGCGCTACGGCATTCCCAACTTCCGCCTGCCCAAGACCGTGCTCGACGCGGAGATCGAATACGTGCGCGGCCTGGGGGTAGAGGTGCGGCCCAACGCGGTCATCGGGCGCCTGTTCACTCTCCCCGCGCTGCTGGAATCGGGCTACGCGGCGGCGTTCATCGGCACCGGCGCCGGCGCCCCGCACTTCATGCGCATCCCGGGCGAGAACCTCAACGGCGTCTATTCCGCGAACGAGTTCCTGGCCCGCGCCAACCTCATGCAGGCCTATCGCGTGGGCGAAGTGGACACCCCGCTGTGGGTGGGGGAGCGGGTAGCCGTGGTGGGCGGGGGCAACGTCGCCATGGACGCCGCGCGGGTGGCGCTGCGCATGGGCGCGCGCGAGGTGACGATCGTCTATCGGCGCTCGGGGGCGGAGATGCCGGCGCGGGCGGAGGAGGCGCTGCACGCGCAGGAGGAGGGCATTCGCTTCGAGTACCTGACCTGCCCGACCCGGGTGCTGTCGAACGGCGACTTCTGGGCGGCCCGCCTGGAGTGTCAGCGCATGGAGCTGGGGGAGCCGGACGAATCCGGGCGGCGGCGACCGGTGCCGTGCGTCGGCTCCGAGTTCACCCTCGCCGCCGACACCGTCATCATCGCCATCGGCAGCGCCGCCAACCCGCTCATCCAGCGCACGACCCCGGGGTTGGCGGTGAACGAGCGCGGCTACATCATCGCCGACCCCGACACCGGGCGCACCAGCCTGCCGCGAGTGTACGCCGGCGGCGACATCGTTACCGGCTCGGCGACGGTGATCGAGGCGATGGGCGCGGGCCGCCGCGCCGCCGCGGCGATCCACGATGAGCTTGGCTAGTGCTGCTCTGCGCAGCAGTTCGCTCCCTGCCTGCAAGGGCGTGCCCGTTTCTCGTTGGGATGGCTGCGCGCACGTCCGGGCGCGACCCTCTAACCCAGATTATGCGTAAGGCCCGCCGGTGTGCGTTTTTCGCGAGCCGGGAAGCATTCGGACAGGGCGTGAGTGGGTTAATGGTTTCAGTGGGAGGCGCGATGCGGGTTTTGTGGCTCGGAAATGGAGTGGGGAGGGCCGCCCACCCCTGCCATGTGCCCGCAGATCGGCGTCGCGCACAACGCCGATAGCCCCGGTCGCCCGGGGCTGGTGATGAAGGGTATGCATCCGTCGCGCTCAGGCGAAGGTCGGTCCCGCACGCAACCGCTGATGCGCTCGCAGAAACAGATTGAGATGCCGATACTGCGCCGACAAGCGCAGCACCCACTGGCGCCCCGTGCGTATCAAGCGCGCCGGGATGCGCAGCAACCGCTCCCGTACCAGGGCGATGCTGTGGCGGCGCTCCAAGCCCAGCAGGTATTCCCCAAACCAGCCCACGACGTTGCCCGCCAAAAGCGCCAGCCAGTTGTGCAAGGCGTTCGCCGCCCACGAGTGCGAGCACACCTCGTCCATCCCCAACCCCAGCCGCCCCTCCCTTCGTTTCACTCAGGGCAGGCTCTTGATCAGGTTCTCCACGTTGCAGCGCCCGTTGTAGAAGCGCCACACTGCTTCCGGCGC